>JAJYLU010000015.1:0-6585 GCA_021787505.1 Nitrospirota bacterium
ACCATCTCGGACACCATCCTCAATCCGCCGATAAAATCCGGCATCACGACCCCGTCGGCCCCGACCATCCGTATCTTCTGCTCGGACTCTTCCTCGACGGCTTTTGAGATTACCCTGAGGGCGGGGTTTAATCGCTTCGCCGTGATCACGACGAAAAGATTTTCGGCATCGGAATGAAGCGCAGTAACGAGGCCCTTCGCCTTCGCAATGCCGGCCTTGAGCAATATTCCATCGTGAGTGGCGTCTCCTTCTATACACAGCGTGCCTTGCTCCGAAAGGCGACGGACCTTTTCGCGATCTTTCTCTATCACGACAAAGGGCCTTTTTGTCTTGACGAGCTCCTCGATCGCGTACCTGCCGGTAAGGTCTGCGCCGCAGACGATGTAGTGGCGGTCCAGAAGCGCTATCCTGTTGTTCATTTTTCTCCTCCTGAGAACGTCGGTCAATTCGCCTTCCACTATAAAGGCGGTCAGAATAGAAACCGCATAAATCAAGATCCCCGAGCCGCAAAGAATGAGAAATACGGTAAATATCCGCGCCCTGTCCGACAGCGGATGGACTTCCATAAAGCCCACGGAGGAGATGGTGATCACCGTCATATACAATGCATCGAGCGGCGGCCATCCCTCCATGATTATATAACCGCCTGTCCCCGCCGCGACGACTGCGGCGAGCGCGGCAAATATCCCGATCAGCCTCTTTTTCAGCATGGAATGAGTTTAGTAATAATAACCCAACGTGAGTGTATGCGACAAGCAGGGGACTGGAAAAAAGGAAAGGAGTGCCCCGCGTCAGCCTGGAGTGAATACTGTTGTATAGCCGGCAGCGGCAAGGAGCGCATCGCCGGATGCGTTCAGCATGTCCACGAAGGCCTCCGCCACATAAGGGTCGAATTGAGTCCCGGCGTTTGCAATGAGTTCCTCTTTGACCGAACGGAGAGACAAGGCCCTCCTGTATGGCCGGTCGGTCATCATAGCGTCGAAGGTATCGACCACCGAAAGGATCTTCGACTTCATGGATATTTCGTCTCCCCTCAGGCCATAGGGATAGCCGTTGCCGTCGTAGCGTTCATGGTGCTGAATGATCGTCTTTCTGACACCCTCAAGTGTTTCAATAGGGCCGAGAATTTCGTCTCCGATGAGGGGATGCGTCTTGATCAGGCTGTATTCCTTCGACGTGAGCTTGCCTTGCTTCTGAAGAATGAAATTGTCGATGCCGATTTTGCCTATATCGTGCAGTATCGAGGCATGCTCCAGCAGTTCCAGTTCCTTGAAGTCGAGGCCGATGTATTTGCCGAGTTCTACGGAGAGCATCCTGACCCTTTCGGAATGACCTTTGGTAAACCTGTCACTCGCCTCGAGGGCGTTGACGAGGGACTGGATCGTCGCGAAATAGTTTGTCTTTACGCTCTCATACAACCACGCGTTTTCGATTGCGACCATCGCCTGGTTCGAAAGGGTCGTGAGCAACTCGATCTCGTCTTCCGTGAACGAGCCGCAGTTCTTACCGTTTTCGAGCATCATTGCCCCGATAATCTGTCCTTTCATCCTGAGCGGTACGCCTATCTTCTGGCCGCATGCAGGGACGCCGGCGTCATCGTCAAACTGGTAGGAAATTATCGCCGGCTTGCCGTGGGAAAAGATGTCATTGAATTCCCTGTTCATTTCGAGCGAGAAATCCGGAACGCTTTCGAGTCCCGCTCCCCTTTTGTACTGAATGGTTATTGCCGGTTTATGGGAGTTGCAAAGATGGAGGGTGACGCTTTCGGCCCTGAGCAGGTCCGCCGTAGTCTGGATGATAATCCTTATGAGCTCGTTGGTTTCTATAATGGAAGAGAGGATCCTCCCGATATCGTTGATTTTTTTCAGCCGGTCTACTGCTTTTTCTAGCTCGATGTTCTTGTTCTTCACCTCCCGAGAAAGCGAGGTGATCGCCTTATTGGCGGTCTCGAGCTCCTTCAGTTTGAATTCCAACTGGCCGTTGAGGCTTTCGAGTTTAGACTTGTGCTCAAGATCCAACCTGATCTTCGAAAGCTCGCGTTCTTTCATGATATTTTTCTTGTAGAGATTGTTTATCTCCTGGATCATTTTGTTGAAGGAAGAGCCGATGATGCCGAGCTCATCGTTACTGTTGATCTTCACAGTTGTCTGCCAGTTGCCTGCCTCGACGTTATTGATTGCCGACAGCAGACTCTTCAGCGGGTTCATGACCAGATGAGAAAACAGCATGCTGAGAATGACCGAAACGAGAACGACGATCGCAAGGCCGGAGAAGACAAGAAGCCGTTTGATAGAGAGAAAGGTCGAGACATTCCGGGAGATGTCGTGCTTGATCTGGATAAAGCCGACAATCCCGTTGCGGCTGTCATGACAGCGGAAGCACTCAGGCCTGTTCTTTATCCCATGAAAGTAGTTGATAGTCGTCTCGTTCACAAGCCTCGGCTTCTCGCCACCACCGAAATAGCTCTTGAGAAAATCCGCGGATCGTGAGCCAATCTCGACGTCCTTTGTCGACTTCAGGACCGTGCCGTCAGGAGAAAGTATCCTGAGGCTCAGAATTTCCCTGCTTTTCCCTATACTTTCGAGGATCCTCTGCACCTCGGCGGTCTTGCCCTCCTTCATTGCGCTGTCGATCGTCCTTTCGATGACGTCGCACAGGATTTCCGTGTCCTGGAGCTTTGACGCAATCATCCTGTCATTCTGCATCTTCATGAGCACGGCTGTTGTCGTCCCTACGGTGAGTATGATAGTAAGGGCGATGATCGTAATTATCTTCGTTTTTATGATCATGACAAATATGTTCAGTGCAGTACCGAGCAAATTCTATGCCTCGTTTTGAGACAAGAAAGAAAAAAGTGGGTTATCACGCTGCGGTAAACATCTTGATTTTAAAAGGTAATTTTTCAGCTCTGAAAACTAACCCGGCGAGGCAAAATTAATTAATCCGGACCTGCTATGCTAACCGCAACTTTAAGTTTGTTTTTTCACCCATAGTGCTTGAAAACTCTCAGTAGCCGTAACGCGGGCGAAGAGATTATTCCGGCGGTATTTATAGTAAAATAACGGCATGGCAAAACCGGTAGTAGTAATAGTCGGCAGGCCGAATGTTGGGAAATCCACACTGTTTAACCGCATTACAGGTAGTCATGCGGCGATTGTGGAGGACATCCCCGGCGTTACCAGGGACAGGAATTATCTGGATGCGATGTGGGAAGACAAGGTGTTTATGGTTGTTGACACCGGCGGCTTTTATCCCGATCCTCCGGAAGATATCTTCGCGCAGGCGAAAGAACAGGCAATCTTTGCCATAGAGGAAGGGGACATCATTGTCCACCTCCTTGACGGGAAGGACGGCCTTACGCCTGCGGACATGGAACTGGCCAGGCTCCTGCGTGCCTCCGGAAAGAAGATCCTATGGGCGGTGAACAAGATAGACGCTCCTTCGAGAGATGAAAGGCTTTACGATTTCTATGAAATAGGGACGGAAGACCTCTGGCCTGTCTCCGCGGCAACCGGACACGGGTACGAGGAGTTTATGGAGAGACTGGCCTCCATGCTGCCCGAGTACCGCACGGAGACTGCGGAGTATCCCAGGATTGCGGTGGTAGGAAGGCCTAATGTCGGAAAATCCACTCTGGTAAATGCGTTGCTCGGGAAAAAAAGGATGCTGGTCAGTGCGGTAGCGGGGACGACAAGGGATTCTGTGGACAGCCTCTGCACATACCACGGGAAAAAATATCTGCTGATCGATACGGCGGGACTGCGCAAAAAGGGGAAGATCGGATATTCGATCGAACGGTTCGCGATGGTCAGAGCGATACGGAGTATAGAACGCTGCGACGTTACCCTCGTCGTCCTTGATGCGTCCGCGGGGATTACCGAACAGGACGTGAAGATCGCGGGGATCGTGAAGGAATACGGGAAAGGCGCGGTGTTTCTTTTGAACAAGTGGGACCTTATCGACGAGCCGGAGGACGCATTCAAGCGCATTATCCCGGAGCTCGAACGAAAGATCTGGTTTTCGCAATACGGGCCGGTGATCACGATATCGGGAGTTGCCAGAAAGCGGATCACCAAGGTCTTCCCGGTGATCGACCACATCATAGAGGAGAGGAAAAAAAGGATACCCACAGGCGAGCTCAACAGGTTCTTCCAGGGCGTCCTCGCCCGGGCGCAGCTCCCGCTTTACCGGGGCAGGGCGGTGAAGCTCTATTACATGACCCAGGTCAGAGAAGAGCCACCGGGGTTCATCGTCTTCGCAAATTATCCGGCTGCGGTGAAGGAGCAGTACCTGCGATTTATTGAGAAGGGACTGAGAGAGAAGTTTTCCTTCGAGGGCACGCCGGTGAATATATATGTGCGCGCAAGAAGAAGAGAAAAGACGTCTTGAAAGTTCCGAAAGTGCTGGGCAGGAGTGTGGTCGATTTTTTCAGGGACGACGGACTGATGCTGGCCGGCTCCCTCTCATACTTCACGGTAATGGCACTGCTCCCTTTCTGCATGTTTCTGATCACCCTCTTCGGCTATTCCCTCGGCCACTACCCGGAATTTTACCGGTTTGTGCTGGAAAAATTGGTTCATTCTTTCCCGTCTGCTACCGGCGAGATATCACAGCAGATCATGAAGCTGATCTCTTTCCGGGGAAAGGGGACGTGGGGACTCATCCTGTACGGCCTTCTCTCCTATCAGGTGTTTGCCTCTATCGAGAGGTCCCTTAACGCGGTCTTCAGAGTTAAGAAGAAGCGGCATATGTTTTTTTCGGTACTCATCTCCTTTGTCGTGGTGACATGTGTCATCGTCCTCCTGGTCCTCTCGTTCGCCGCCGCGTCGGTCATGCCGCTGCTGAACGCCTTCAAGCCGTACCTCCCGGGCGTGAGAATAGGGAAGCTGACCGGCTTTCTCATCCAATTTGCAATCCCCTTCCTTCTGGTGCTGGTCACTGTGTCGATGGTATACAGAATACTGCCCAATGCGCGGGTGCGCACGTCCAGCGCCTTCAGCGGCGGACTTTTTACCGCCCTTTTTCTCGAGGTCGCCAAGCATTTTTTTACATGGTATGTCGCATCGGTTGTGCATCTCGGCAAGGTCTACGGTTCACTGACCGCGTTCATTTTTTTCCTGCTCTGGATGTTCTACTCGGCCTGTATCTTTCTGATAGGCGCCGAAATAGTACGCAACCTGAACGGGCAAAAAAAAATTCGGGGAGGCATATGATCGAACTCATCGGGAAGGTCGTTGAAGTGGGCACCGCAGAAACGATCTATACCGGCAAACTCATCGAGGTCAACGAGGAGGACGTTTACCTGGAGTCCGAGAGCGGCTGGATAGTGGTGCCGGTCGAAAAGGTCGGCTTTATAAGGGAAAAAGAAGAGTAGGTTATTCCCTCCTCTCATGGCGCTCCATCAGCGCGAACATAACGATCGCGATCACCCAGAGCGCTGCCAGCACGGTCCAGCGGTGATCATGGTTTTGCTGCCGGTTTTGCCGGCAGGGCAGAAAAAGTGTGACAACCTGCAGGTCAAGCTGGTATATTCATTGAGAAATTATTATGATAGCGATAGCCCTTCAGTCCGGCAGTAGCGGCAACTGTATTTACGTCGAAACAGGGGGAGTGAAGCTGCTCTTCGATGCCGGTATTTGCGGAATTGCCGCGGAGCGGAGGCTTGCCGGCTATGGTCGGGACATCAGGGAGGTGAGCGCCGTGATCATTTCCCATGACCATTCCGATCATGCGAGGCATGCCGGCGTATACCAGCGCAAGTATGGTCTGCCGTTGTACTTCACCGAAAGGACGCTTGACGCATCAGAGAAAAGATGTGGCCTCGGCAGGCTGCACGATGTGAGACTTTTCCGTGCGGGTGATGAACTGGTATTCGGCGGGGTGAAGGTCCGTACGGTTTCGACGCCCCACGACGGTGAGGACGGTGCTGTATTTGTGGTCGGCTCGGGGGCGAAGAGGCTCGGTATCATGACCGACCTGGGACATGTCTTCGAGGGCCTTGCCGCTGAAGTCGCCTCTCTGGACGCGGTCTTCATCGAAAGCAACTATGATCCCGAGATGCTCAAGTCCGGCCCTTACCCTGCCTTTCTGAAGCGGCGCATACAAGGCCCGCGCGGCCATATCTCGAACATTGAATCGGCTGAACTGCTCCTGGCCGGCAGATATCTGAGATGGGCGTGTCTGTCGCATCTTTCCGGGGAAAATAATGATCCTGCAGTGGCGCTGAGAACGCACCGGGAGGTACTTGGCGAGTCTATCGCCCTTTACATTGCCAGCCGGCAGGCCCCGACCGGCATGTTCCGCCTCTGATTTTCGCCGGCCGAACGCCTGTTGCCTTTCACATCCTTACATTGGTGAAGATAATTTCATCATTTTTTCATTTTTTTTTAATCTGGCGTTGGTAAAATTAATTAATAATGAAAGTCAGAACAAAAGACAGGCTGCGGGATTTCTTCGGAGGAATTATGCCGCCCGATATCCCGGCAAGGATTGAGGCAAGGACCTATGTCCCCGCCGGACAGGACTGGGACGACATCTTCAATACCATAACTGACATGATTACCATCCATGACAAGGATTTCAACA
>JAJYLU010000015.1:6595-11108 GCA_021787505.1 Nitrospirota bacterium
GAGGCAATGCTGGGGCTCCCCCCTCTCGACGTCTCGAAGGCGAAGTGTTTCGAATTTTACCACGACAGTGAATGCCCTCCCGAGGGATGTCCCGGTCGTACCTGTCTGCGGACCGGAAAGAGCGCTTCCGTCGAGATGTTTGAGCCGCACCTTAAAATGTATATTGATATCCAGGCGATCCCGCGGTTCGACCGTCACGGCCAGATCTTAGGGATGATCCATGTCGTAAGGGACATTACTAAGCGAAAGCTGATTGAAGAAGAGCTCGACATACACCGCAACCACCTTGAGTGGCTCGTAAGGGAGCGGACGACCGAAATCTCTGCAGTGAACGAGCGACTCCAGAGAGAGATTGCGGAACGAAAGCGCGCCGAAATGGAAAAAGAATGGCTTATCAGAGAACTTGAGGATGCCCTCTCGAATCTCAAGACACTGAGCGGACTCCTGCCCATCTGCGCCTGGTGCAAAAAGATCCGTGACGACGGGGGATACTGGAAACAGGTCGATGCATATATTACGGAGCATTCGAATGCCGAGTTTACCCATGGCATCTGCCCGGACTGTGCGGAGAAGCTCAAAGAGGATTTGAATCTGCCGAAGGGGTAGTGGGCCTGCTGTTTCCGCCGCGCCTCCGCAGCTACCCGTATCGCGTTGGTCCCGGTCAGCGGTTGTGCGTGATCATTTCAGAGTCGACCAGAGGCAGTCGTCTCCGAAGTCCTCTATTCCCGAATAGTCAACGCATGCCTTGGGTCTCTTTTCGTAGATGTCGCATCCCTCAGGTGTAAGATGAGGACAGGTATGCTTGAGGGAAAGGATAAGCGCATCTTCCTCCAGTTTCGTGACATCAAATCCGCGGGCCGTGTAAAAGTCTACCACCGTGTTCGTCGGGCAACTGTAGAGAATCGGATGGGTGTAAATGAAGATCTCCCGGCAGCACTTTTGGCAGGAGATGCACAAACGCTCTTTTTCGCTCAGTTCCCTGGGCTTCATCGGTCACTCGTTCCAAAACAGTTCATACACGATCTCCCACTGACCTTCGCCCATGTGCTGCTTCCCGAGTTCCTTCATCGTCAGGTTCTTCCCTCCCGACATCTCTATTGCCTTTTTCGAATAACCGAGACAGGCCGGAGGGAGCCAGTCGAGGAAGATCTCCGGGAGCAGAAATTTGAGCACAGCGCGGCCTTTCTCTGCAACGGGCACCACGACCTTGCCGGTGTTGAAAAAGTTGTCCCAGAGCTTCGGGTAATTCTTTATCACGAAGGATGGGTTTGTAAAGCGGAAGAAAATTTTATATACCTTGCTCAGGCTTTGATCGGCGATATACTCATAGATCCTCGCAAGCTCGTCATTTCTTACCGTGCCCAACTCTTTCGAAAGAGAGGCGATCATCGCCTTGAAGGCGGGAAAAGGATAGCTGCGGGTGGCGAGGATACCTTCCGACCATACGTACTGATCCCCCTTCGACAGCGAATGCATCACTTTCTCCCACTTTTCGGCCCCGTAACTTGCCTTGATGAACCGCTTTGCATAGAGGAAATTCACGCCCTTTGCCATCACTTCCGCCATTCGTTTCTCCCCGGGTGAAAATTATTTGTGATTTATTATAGAAATCATCTGCGGAATTAATCCAGTGAAGCGCAGGAATTTACGGACCGAAAGCCCGTGGAATGAACGCTGAGGGACAGAACGTGCACGCGACTGCGGCAGCGCAAGGGCGAAATCTCGCAGTGATAGGATAAGGCTTACTATCCGAATATTTTTTTCTTCAGTGTGTCCAATCCCTGTGCGAGCAGATTACCCTCCGGCACTTTTCCGTCGGGCGTCAGTTTGTCGATGATTTCCGGCAGTAAACCGGCCAGTCCCTTAGATGCCTCTTCCTGAGATACTCCCGCTTTCTCCGAGATCTGCTGAATCTGCTCCGAACCCAGAGCCTGATTGATCTGATCGGCTGAAACAGGCAAGTTCTTTCCTGTGCCGATCCATGATGACACGACATCGCCGAGGCCCTTATCTTTAAATGTCTGCGCAAGACCGGAGAGCCCGCCTGTCTGGGGGTCATTTATCAGCCCCATTATGCTCTCAAGCAACTTATTCTTGTCTCCTCCGCCAAAAAGCGTCCCTTTCAGTTCTTCAAACAGTCCCATATCTTCCTCCTTAATTCCATGCCAGTTTCGTGAGCGCGTATCCGATAACTGCCCCGGCTAAGCCTCCCAAACCCATAGCCACCACAAGTCCCAATACAATACCGACGATCATCCCCGCCGCAACCATTATTCTGACAAAGGGCGATTGCTCTGCCGGTCTCCCTTGCAATTTGCTTAAAATAACGACTGCCGAGAGGCCCCCTGCGTGCGCGGCACGTATCAATCCAAATACGATAAAACAGATTCCCCCGGCAAGGGCCCCGACAATAGTTCCTATAAGACGAGTAGAGGCCACTATACACCTGAATTCTATTATACGTCTTTAACTGTCTGACAATCGGTTTGGAGGCAGCCCGGATTTCCGGAACTACCTCCAAACCCGAACAGCAGAGATGCCTATTTTTTCTTCTTCTTTTCTTCTCCCTTTACCTCAACACTGGTTGCCTTCATCGTATAGTGGATTGTCACCTTGGAACCAACTTTGAGGTCACCGGTAATCTTGGTGTCCTTGTCACGGGCTATCTCCCATTTCTCCTTCCCTTTCTGGACGGTAATGGAGTCATTTGTCACCGCTAGCACGGGGCCTGTGACCTGATAGGTCGTTGTTGCGGCATAGGAGAACGAAGCGAACAAAAGAAGGGCCAGGAAAAAAACAGCGATGCGTTTCATGAGTTTTCCTCCAGATTTCATTATCTCAGTGCTCCCAGGAGCACTGCCTCGAAAATCCGTCTACTTTACGGTAATGAATTCCTTGATCTTGTTAAAGCTCCCCTCTTTGATACCCTTGACCTTCATGATATCCTCAGGGGCATTATAGGGTCGTCCATCAATGATGGCCTGGGCCTTCACCGGTCCTATCCCGGGAAGGGCTTCGAGCTGCTCCCTGCTGGCCGTATTGATGTTGATCTTTTGTCCGGGCAAAAGCTTTGTCGCAGTTGCCGGCTTCTTTATGCCGGTTGGCGCCTTTGCCGGGGAAATGGGAACCGGAGCTGCCGGTGCTGCTGAAGGGACTGATGTCTTGGGACCTTTCGGCGAGCTCACTGTTACCATTCCCCTGAGAGAATCCATCTTCGTCCTGCTGATCCCTTTCACTTTGCTAAGGTCCTCAACACTTCTGTAGGGCCTTCCCTTTATGATCTCCTGTGCCGTTTTGCGACCCACTCCCGGCAATGATTCGAGCGTCTTTTGGTCCGCAGTGTTAAGGTCGACGGGTCCGGTAGGGGCCTTGGCCGGTGCCGCCTTTGTTGCAGCCTTCTCAGGAGATGCCGGTACCCGGGCAGGTTTTGTCTCTGCCTTGGGAGGCCGTGGCGCCGCAGCCGCCGGACCGACGGTAACAAAAGGCTTCAATGCCTCTATTTTCTTGGCGGAGAGCCCTGCCTTTGAGAGGTCATCCACAGATTTGTATGGGCGATTGGCGATGATCTTTTTAGCTGTCGCCGCCCCGACGCCCTTAAGCCCTTCAAGGTCCTTTTGTGACGCGGTATTAAGATCGACAAACGCTTGTGCCTCTTTTGCAAATGCGCCTGTAACGCCAAGGCTGAGCATTCCAAGAGCAACAACCAAGAGGACCAACCACCGGAGATGAATAAACTTCTTATTTCTTTCCTGCATACGAATCCTCCTTTTTGACAGGGAAAAAATAAAGGCTCTTGACATGTATCAATTCTATCAATGCCCTTGCTGCATATATATCATCAAGCGTAGTGGTTGTCAATTGATTATGTTTCGCCGTAAGTTCTCTTTCACGATTCACAGTTCACGTGCTTTATGGCCGTTCACCCCTTAACCCTTGAATCCTTACCCCTTACTTTTTACACCTTAGCCGTCACTATTCACTCTTCACGTCGTTTAACGGTGCCCCTTTGAAAATTCCAGCTTTGCGACCGAGGTGGAGCGCAAGAAATTTTAGACTGTCTGAGCCCCGGCTTCCGGTGCGAGTTTCTAAAATTTAGCGAGACCGACCGAGCAAGGCGTAAGGAATTTTCTCTGGGGTGCGTGCTTTTGGGCACTTTTCATTCGCATTAATGAAAAGCGCCCGGGGTATAAGGGGTAAAGCCCACTTTAGGTCGGTCAATCTCCGCTTTAATTAAAGAGACAGGGGGCAAGGGCCCCACAAAACGGGGTTATTTCACAAATTTCCCCTTTACTTCCCTTCCGTTATTTCTTTAAAATTGTACCAGAGGATCGGGAAGCGGGGATTATACATTCAAACCCATCCGAACTTCGTTTCTTCTTATTTTGTGTAGTGCGACAATCAGTGATTTTCACCAAGGTTCTGCAGCTTCGCGCTGCATGAAAACGGCGGCAGCCTGCCTTCGTGTCGCTTGGGCAAAGAGTTATTTTGTTCAGGCCAAAGTTCTTGAAGCGCA
>JAJYLU010000015.1:11118-11676 GCA_021787505.1 Nitrospirota bacterium
TCGTCGGCACAGTCGGGCGTCCAGAAATCCAGAAATTTGTCGGAGCCCTTCACGGCACAAGAGCAAAGAAAGGGGTATTCATCACAACCGGCCGCTTTTCCGACGATTCTATCAGGTACGTCGAAAGCATTGACCCAAAGGCATCCTTATCGACGGTCGCACTCTCTGCGAGCTAATGATAGACTACAATCTCGGAACAGCTACAACGGCTAAATACGAAATAAAGAGAATTGATTCTGATTATTTTACAGAAGAGTGACGCGCGTAGCAGGTAAAGGCAATTTTTTGTTTGTTTATATATAATTAGATATGCCGACGATCAAGGAAATCTCGGGACCCTATCGATTTTTCTTTTATAGCTTTGATTGTAATGAGCAAATGCATGTGCATGCTCAAAGAGAGAATATGCTTTGCAAATTCTGGCTGAACCCTGTTGCATTGACGAAAAACAGGGGTTTTGCGCCGAAAGAACTCAATACGATAAGGGAAAAGATTATAAACAACAGAGACAAAATAATGGAGGCATGGCATGAGCACTGCGGCGAAACTACAAGAAGT
>JAJYLU010000016.1 GCA_021787505.1 Nitrospirota bacterium
CCGATCTTACCCAATTCGCGACATGTCCTTCAAGGAATTTCTCCTGAAGCTCATGGTTGTTGATGTCGATGAGATAGCTCATGAAGAGGAACTCGAGCGAAATATGGTCCGGCACCAGCTCGTACTCTTCCTCGAAGGCAAGTCCTGAGCGGAAATAGAACGCCTCCACCGATTCTGCGATGCTATCGCCTTCAGCATAGAGGGATTCCAGGGGGGGTATTTTGCCGCCCGGATAAAGGAAAAGGTCATTAAAATCAGCAAGGACATCCTGTTCAGACTCTTTCGATTCCAACCCGAAATCTTCCTGTATTGTCTGCAGCCTGTCGGCATCGGGGGGCGCGGCAAAAAGATCCGCCAGGATGCGGTAGGCCTCCGCCCTTTCATTATCGTCTTCAAAAAGCGCCATGCGGAAATCTTATTACATCCAGCGGGAAAATATCAAAAAGAGGCGCAAAACATCCGGGAAATCGCCGAGCGCTGTGACGAAACGCATAGCGCACTAACACGTTAGCTCGTATCCGCCCCGGGCCCCTTTTGGAGAGAGAACGAATTGCCATACCTGCAGCCATCTGGACCGGAAAGCACCCGCACTGCTAAGCAGATAGTACTTCCACATACGATAGAATTTCTCGTCGTAGCGATCCTCCAACTTAGGCCAGCTGTCACTGAAGTTTCTAAACCATGACATAAGGGTAGCATCATAATAAAAGCCGAAGTTGTGCAAATTTTCCACGGTGAATAATCCCTCCAGAGATGCGGTGATCTGTTTCAACGAAGGGATAAGTGAGTTAGGGAATATATACTTGTCCAGCCAGGGATCGCCGGCACCGTGGGAAATGTTGCTCCCTATGCAATGTAGCAGGAACAGCCCGTCATCCTTCAGACACTGAAGCGCCTTCTCCATAAAGATTCTGTAATTCTTGAGCCCCACATGCTCGAACATCCCGACTGAGACTATGTGGTCGAACCGTTCGTCGACATCCCGGTAATCCTGCAGCCTGAGCTCGACAGGCAGTCCCCGGCACAATTCCCGTCCCAAAGAAAGCTGCTCCTTCGAGACGGTTATGCCGACAACTTCGACATTGTATTTTTCAGCGGCATATTTTGCGAAACTTCCCCAGCCGCAGCCGATATCAAGTATCCTGTCGCCCGCCTTAAGGCCCAGTTTCCTGCATATTAATTCCAGTTTCGCCTCCTGTGCCTCATCGAGGGTATGGGCATCTTTCCAGTATCCGCAACTGTAAGTCATTCTCTTGTCGAGCATATTTTTAAAGAGTTCATTCCCTTTGTCGTAATGTCTTTCCCCTATCTGAAATGCATGAGATTTCCTGCCGGGATTGAGCACTGCCGCCCCAACGGTATGCAAAAGAAGACGCCAATTCTTCCTGAGTTTGGCTTCGGGATCTGTCGGTACGAGCTTCGTGAAAAGGGTATCAATTTCTTCGCACTCCCACCACCCGTCCATGTAGGACTCTCCCAACCCCAAACTGCCTTCTCTTAGGACCCGGCGGTAGAACCGTTCGTCTTTTACCTCTAAGTCCCATGGGCGGCCCCCATCAAGCGTAATGCCGGCCGGAGACAGGATTCCCTGAGTAAGGGTCTTAAGATTACGAGTGCCTATTCGTCCTTCAAACCCGTTTTTATTCTGCGGCAAAAAGCCGGTACTCCCGAAGTGTCTGGCTGATTTCATTCAGAAGCCATCCTTTCCCCTCGGCAACGTAAAAATCGACACCGATGTAAACTTGCCCTTTTCGTTATCGAAATTAAAAAAGCTATTATTACCCATTTTACTAGAACCTATCTCAAAATCAATTTAGGACGAATCAATTTAGGACGAGTCGTATGAAAAGGGCGGAGGCCTCCCCGAATATATACGCGCGGTCTGGGTCTGGACATACCTCGCCTTTCATGGTAAAAAATTGTTGCAGGAGGTGTACTGATGCCCGGTATTACGGACCCGAAGATCAACGACTACCTCATGAAGCTTTCTCTCGAAGACGATCCACTTGTCCTCGAAATGGAAAGGCTCGCCAGAGAGAACGATTTTCCGATCGTCGACAGGCTTGTAGGAAGGCTCCTCTATCTGCTCACGAAATTGAAAGCGCCTCGGCTTGTGGTAGAACTGGGCTCAGGGTATGGTTACTCGGCATACTGGTTTGCCAAGGCGATCGGGACAGGCAAGGTCATATTGACTGACAATGAAGAAGATAATATTGCTTACGCGGAAACGATATTCGGAAAGGCCGGGCTTTCAGAAAAAGCCTCCTTCCACGCCGGCGACGCAGTCGGCATCGCATCCGGATACCGGGACATCGATCTACTCTTCATCGACATCGACAAGCACCAGTACCCGGGTGCGATAAAAAGTCTCCTGCCGAATCTCGCCGAAAACGCTCTCGTAATCGCCGATAATACCCTGTGGTACGGGAGAGTGACCGGGAAAAACAGGGACAGGGACACGTTGGGGATAAAAAAGTTCAATAAGTTTATGTTCGGGAATGCCGATTTCTTCTCGACACTCCTGCCCTTGAGGGACGGCGTGCTGATCGCGTACAAGATCCGTTAACCCTTCAGCTGCGTGGAAACTTGGGTCCGCGGCAGAAAGAAATGAGAAACCATATCATCAAAGGGCGCCGATGTCAATTCGGAAGCGACTCCGCAGAGCGCGCTGCGCGTCGCCGCCACCGGATCATTTCCTGAGTCTTCTGAATGCCTTGCCGAGAAGGGGTTCTTTGGTGCGAAGAGCGGCATGCGGGCAGACCTCTATGCAGCAATAGCACCGTATACATTTATCGTAATCGATGCGGATCCCGCGGCCTTCCCGCGAGATCGCCTTTGCCGGACAGTACTTCCAGCATTCCCCGCAGAGCCTGCAGGCGGACTCGTCGGACAGGGGTCTCTGGACGAGATGCCGCCTCATGAAGCCGTGCAGTTTTTCGGGACCGAAGACGAGCGGGGCTACGTCAGGGAATCTGAAGTGATCCACGACCGGCACTTCGCCAATCACCTCGATCTCATCAACGACATGCCCCATCTCGCGGGCCGCCTTGTTGGTGAAAACGCTGTACGGGTCGATACCGAGCATCCTGCAGACGGCAACGTCGAGCGCACAGGTGTCGTCACTCGCGACGATGATTCCCAGTTCCCTCGGGGTCCCGCTCCTGCCGGGTCCCTGCCCCTCCATCGCGAGGATGCCGTCGAGGATGGTGGCGGATGGACGGAGGGCGTGGTGGATTTTTACCAGAAGCGCTGCAAACAGCTCCCGGCTTACCCCTGTTCTGAGGTGCCATTCCGGTTTTCTCAGGCCGACGATACACCCGAAGAGGTTCTTTACCCCTAGCGTCATGCGCATCTGGGCATGAGTCTTCAGCTTCGGGACGTTGATGAGGAGGTCGGCTTCGAGCGCGTCCTTCGCGATCTCGATCTTATTAAACGGTTCGCCTGTATCGAATCCTGAGGATTCTCTGAATTCTTTGAATTCTACCTCCATGCCCTTCAGGGCCTCTCTTAGACCGCTTTCGTCCAGCACCTTCCCGAAACTGCCCATAGCCGGACTATCGGATATCTGCGGACGTCCGCCCTTCTCAAGAACATACTCTGCCACCGCCTTCACAACCAGGGGGTGGGTGACCATCGCCCTGTCGGGCCGGGAAGGAGCAAGCAGATTCGGTTTGATCACTACGCGGCCCCCCTTCCTGATCATTTGCCCGCAGAGAGAGTCTGCGATCCCGAAGATCAGGGGTTTGAGCGTCCGGTAATCGTAGGAAGCGGACCTGATGATGACCCTGGACTTTTTCATTTGTGCCAAGTAGTGTAGCTCATTTCTCCTGAACGGGCCAAGGGGGGCAGCATCATTTTGTCGATGGACAAGCGGACGGCCATCGCGCATAATAGAAGAATTATGGCGCATTTCTTCACAATGCCGGTATCCGGGCCGATTTCAGTCAGCCTGGGAAAGGTCGGCTCCGAAATTACCTGCAGCGGCGGGAGCTTTGAGGGCAATGAATCCTGCGGGACTTTTTCCGGCAAAACGCCTCTGGGGTTCATCAAAGGCGAATATTGCTGCATATCGGCGAACGAGATAAAGATCACTATAGTCGAGAAGCCCTTCCTGGTGCCTTACAGTGTGATCGAGGCGAAGATCAGGGAATACTTCGGATAGCGACGGCTTCTACAGTCTCGCCGACTTCAATTGACAGTACCCATGATTACCTGATACTATTTTGTCGAACGGTCCATCGCAGGCGGAAAAAATCTTTTATTTCAGGAGGATCAATGCTGGGGAAGAAGACGGTAAAAAAGACAGTAAAAAAAGCGGTCAAGAAGGCGGTAAAGAAAGCAACGAAAGTCGAAAAAAAGATTGTGAAGAAGGTTGTGAAAAAGGCAACGGCCGTCAAGAAGACGGTTGCCAAGAAGGCATCTTCCGCTGCAAAAGCCGTAAAAAAGAAGGTCTCTTAGTAGTCGAAAAGGGCAGTCGAAAAAGCATCTTTTTTATTCCGCCCTTCCGCGGGCGATTCTCGTTCATGCCCGCGGTGAATTAAAACCAGTGCCTCCGGGTCGGGCGGCTTCGCCGACCGGTGTAGCCACTTATTCTCATTAAGCGGCATCTGAAGCTATTTATTTTTCGCGTCCCGCCTCTTTTCAGCGCGGAGATGAATAGTATGGGCACCGCGTCCGCTCTGCCTGGTCCGGAATATGATGCGGCTTGGCCATGTTGCAAGCGGCGCCTTCTTCCATATAGAATAGTGTAACAGGAAGAGAGCCTGGAAATTGTGAGAAACATCCCGGGATATGACGCACTGAAGGGTACGGGGCGCGCCGCAAAATACCTTAAGGGTGAATACATCATAATTGTCCTTTCCGCAATGGCCCTCTTCTTTTGGCTGATGGATACCGTCGTGGACTACACGGCCTATCATGATGATTCGTTTATCAATATCCTGTTGTTCCACAAAAGGGAGGTCCTCTTCCGTCTGCTCGCCTCCTCCTTTTTCATCATTTCCGGGATCTTAGTAGCAAGGTTCTTTTCGAAGCAGAAACGCACTGAAGAGGAACTGCGAAAGACCCGGAATTACCTTCATAGCATTATCGAGACCGAGCCTGCATGTCTGAAACTTCTTTCTCCCGAGGGGGCCTTGCTGGATATGAACCGCGCTGGTCTTGCGATGATCCAGGCCGACTCGCTCGATCAGGTGCGGGGCAATCCGGTCGCGGGGTTGCTTCTTCCTGAATACCGGGAGGCCTTTCGATCTCTCATCGATAAAACATTCGGAGGGTCGTCGGGAGTGATGGAATTTGAGATGGTCGGATTGAAGGGAAAGCGCCTGTGGCTTGATACCCACGCGGTCCCGCTCCGTAACGCAAAAGGCGAAATATTCGCTTCGCTCGGCATCACGAGGGACATCACGGAGCGGAAGCATGCGGAAGAGCAAATCATGGCGTCACTCAGGGAAAAAGATATCCTCCTGAAAGACTCTCGGGATGCAACTGATCATCTCCCTGGTCGACCAGCTCGGCGGCGTCATGAAACGGGAAGGCGGCGAGGGGACCACTTTTACGATTGGCTTTCAGGCAGGAAACGATGAGGGGAGGACTTAATATTGGCTTCTGAAAAAATACTCGTAGTAGAAGATGAGGGGATAGTGCTTCTCCATATCAAGAAGACCCTTGAACGTTTAGGGTACATTGTTTCCGGATTAGCCGCTACCGGCGAAGACGCGATCATGCGGGCGATGGAGGACAGACCGGACCTGGTGCTGATGGATGTTGTCCTGAGGGGCGCTGCCGACGGGATTGATGCGGCTGAAAAGATCCGCGCCCTGTTCGCAATCCCGGTCATATATCTGACTGCGCATGCGGACGAGACAACGCTGCAGCGCGCCAAAGTGACCGAACCCTTCGGTTACATCGTAAAACCTTTCAAGGAAAGGGACCTGTTCATTTCGATCGAGTTTGCCCTTTATAAATCCAGGGCTGAAGCAGAACGCACCGCGCTGACCACGCAGCTTCAGGAAGCCCTCTCGAACGTCAGGACGTTGAGCGGGCTGCTGCCGATCTGCGCATCCTGCAAGAAGATACGTGATGACAAGGGCTACTGGAACCAAGTCGAACAATATATGAAAAAACATACCGGGGTAGAATTTTCTCACAGCATCTGTCCCGACTGTGCAAAAAAGATGTACCCGGAATCTGCTGAATAACGCGGAACGGGCGCTTAACCTTCGCTACGTTTTTCACCGACTCCACATAATCGGTGTTATGTGAAGCTACACATAACACCGACTTACCCACAGTTTCAGACGGACGAAACTTTATGAGGAGTATGACCGGAATAAACTCAAAGTGATGGCAAGGTATCTGTTAAAGGCGGCGAAACGTGTATTTGGGATTCCCGACTTCCATTACTATTGCATCGCAGACGGACTGACAAGCATCTTTATTCGATATCCGGGGCGGATCGTTAAGCAGCTACCGCTTGAATCAACTCAAGAAGCCCTATTCCCTTCCAGCGCCTGAAAATTTTGGGGGAACTCCTGTAACATTTCTTCGCTTCACAAGGCGCGATGGATATGCTATCATTCTGCAAGGGGTCGCCAAAAAAGCCAAGTTTATAAATTAATTGTTGAGCGCACCAATTTAATAAAAGGAAAATATATAGAAGGGCCTGATGAAAATAGCGTTATGTTATTTCACAGTTTTACTTTGCTTGGTTTCGGGCTGTGGAGGAGATCCTGATTCACCGAGTACTAACGAACTAGTCGCATTAAATATTATTCAGAAATACAATCTTCATATAGAGGGTAAACCACAAACTGACGATTTCACGTTACCTCAAGAATTTAACGATGCGAATTGGGGACTAAAAGAAATCGTGTGTCAGCAGGCCGGCTGCGATCTGACTCCTTTCGCGGGCCAAACTGTATCTTCAGTGAGATACTCTATCCTCGAAAAATATGATGGCGAGCCTTTATATCTCTGGATACTAATAAAAGAGAATGCATGCATCTGTGCCTACACTTCAGTCAGGGAGGGCAGCGGGCTTGTTCCAGGCGTATTTCCCGTCAATGAAAGCATTGTTGGGATCTGGGTCTGGTATGGGACCTCCGGAGGGCTCGCTGGTGTGAATGAAACCCCGGGGAATACTGGCGAAACCCGCAAGGTTGTATTTGAAGATAACGGCAATGTTACCTTCTATACTAATGGTGAAGTAACCTTATCATCGACCTATACGTCAGCAACTGAAAAGACAATAATGGCGGAAGATCCGCTCCCGGTTGTCAAGGTGGAGGGGATCTCTTTTATTTATGCTTATTCATTCCCATCCGTGGATAAACTCAAGCTTCAAGAAAACGTGGTCGACGGATTTACTTTTGAATACTGGAAGGAATGGCCAAGAGGAAAGAAATGGCGCAGCGGACGCTAGACAAAGAGGCAATGGGCTCTACTGCATGTGCGGACAATTCAGCCCGGCAAAACAATCCTAAGGTAATCTGACATCGTCTGCGGATCAAATACAGTAAGTACAGACAAAAGGCGTCTCATGAGGCTGGACTCCCTCTGTGGCTCCCCGAGTAAGGATCAGCGGGCGGGAGTTCATCCCGCCCGCGAATGGGCAAATGTGGGGCTATATTTTCTTTGCGGAGGGAGGCGTCGGCACGTTCGAACCGTGGCATTCGGTGCAATTTGACTGCGCCGTGATACCATACGACTTTGAAGGAATAGTGCCCTTCGTCTGGTACTTTCCGTCTTTCCAGTCGTTCAGAAGTTCAACAAGATGATACGCAACACTCCCGGTGACACGGGCGCAGCGGTCCCTTCTCTCGGGACTTCCCAAAGACTTATCGGCTGCCTTCATCCATTTGCCTACAGAGATGTGACAAAGAGGGGAATTGCTGACCGTCCTCGGCATCTCGACCTTCACCTTGGGCTCCTTGGGATTGAAGGTAGGCAGTTCCGCATCCGAATACCACTGGAGCATCTCGCTGCCCATCAGCATTCCTGTTTCCGAGCCGGAGGTCCTGGGTCCTATGATCAGGTTGGTAACGATATTCGCACCCGCGTTCGACCCGCATATCGTCCCCCACCCGGACATGCCCCCCTCGAGAAAGATGAAGGCGTCTGAAGGGAACGAGGCGTAAGGTTCCCCGACTTTGTTCTTCAGCTGGCTGAAGACGCTGCTGATCACCGCCGCCCCGCAGAATACGCGATACCACTCATTGTAGGCAAGTTCGGCCGTCTCTGCGGGATCCAGTTTTACATACGGCCACGGCCACTTTTCCATTTCGGCGGCCTTCGCTTCCGCCCTCGGAAGCGCGCCGCCCAGGCCCATGAATGCGGCCCCTGCTGCGATAACACCTGCAGCACCCAATACATCTCTTCTTGACAAACGATCCTCTGTCATACTTTTTCGTCCTCCGTCTATAATTATTATGGTTCCGCCCGGGGAAGATCCTGACGGTCGTCCCTGAAAGCAGAGCCGTCCATATCGGGAAAAGGTAAAATCCTGGGCTGAAACCGGTTGGCGACTGCTGATTCGCCTCCGGTCTATGAGAGTTGCGCTTCCGGAGGATGGTCCATTCGGGCCGGGATGACAAACTGTCTGTGAGGCTGACAGGACACCGTCGCGCATCCCGAACAGCCGGGACATGAGAGCACGCAGAGTCCGGACTGCAGGACAGGATGTTCGGCGTTCACCGAGAGGCTGCTGTCCGGGGCGTCGCATACGTCCTCGGTGACCAGATATGTGTATGCGTCCAGCGGAAAGATGGTTAAGTTCAAAGGCGAGATGATCGAAATAAAGAGGACCGCTAAAATCACGGACAGTATAATCTTCATCGGTCTCTTAATTGTGATCGATTTGCTTCGCGTTGTCAATATTAAAATCCTAAGGCCTCCTCAGTCTCTGGTAAGGCGGCAAAAAACGATCCGCACTTTCCTATTGCCCCACCCGCACGTTCACCGAGTGGAACCCCCGTGCACCATCCGGGAATGTGCCGAAGAGTCTTCCAAGGAGAGAAGGGGATTCCTGGACCTTGCCCGCCCTGTCGATACCGCGGACCGTAATTGTATATTCCCCCTGTCTTGCGGGCTTCCAGTCGTATCTCCAGAGCACCCATGCCCACTTCGAAAGAGGAGGCTTGATCTCAGCCTCATGCCAGGTCCTCTTATCGTCCAGCGAGACCTGGACCCGGCTTATGCCGTGCCTTCCTGCAAATGCCACTCCTCCAATAACGTAATTCGCCAACGGGACCGTTTTGCCGTCCATCGGCATGAGCACCTCCGACATGATGGGGATGACCGCCTCATCCGACCAGCCCCTCTTCTCCCAGTATCCTTTGAAATCGTAGTTCACAAGCTCAATCTTCGAAAGCCATTTCACGTTCTTCATCCCGTAAATGCCCGGGACGATCACCCTGAGAGGGAAACCGTGCTGAGGCGGCAACGGCTCACCGTTCATCTTGTAGGCCAGAAAAACGTCCTCGGCCTTATCACGATTTCCGACCCGTGTGAACTTATTAGCCGTTTAGCGTGGTCTAATCCACGGCAAGGAGAAGGAAGTTTTGCCTCTAAAAATAAGGGAAGCTCAGCGTTTGCGAGAAATTTTCGCAGGCATTCACCTCTTCCTCACTCGCAGGAGAAGGAAAATAACAGGCATGACGACCAAGACGAGAGGAAGCTGAATGAATAGTCCGGAAATGATCGCGATAGCCAGAGGTTGCTGCATTGCAGCGCCCTGACCAATCCCTAATGCAAGCGGCAACAGCGCAAGGATGGCCGCCAGGACGGTCATAACGATAGGCCGCATGCGGTTCTTGCCGGCGGTGATCAATGCGTCCTTCCGTTCCATGGTATCCGGCATGTCATAATATTCGGATACATAAAATATGGCGACTTCCGTTGCGATACCGACGATCATGGTCATGCCCATCATGGATGAGATGTTCAACTCAGTCCCCGTAACGAACAGGCCGATAAATACCGCAGCCATGCCGAGAAGGGTAGTGGACAGAATTGCCAGGGCCACACGGAAACTTTCGTAAAGGAAAAGCAGAAGAAGAAAAACAAGCGCAACGGCGGCGGCAAATACGGCAATGAGGCCGGCAAAGGCGATCTGCTGCTGTCTGTAAAGTCCTCCAAGGCTGTAATAGGCCCCTTCCGGAAAAAGTCCCGGACGCCCGAGGACCCTCTTCACATCGCGTATTACAGAACCCATGTCCCTGCCGCTTATTCGGCCGGTAACGGCTATCATCCTTTTCAGGTCATCGCGCATTATCTGCGGCTGCCCGGTAATTGCGCGTATCGCCGCAATCCTGCCAAGCGGAAAAAGATGCCCGTCAGGCGCCCGCAGCAGAAGCTTCGGGATGTCCGTTTCATTCGTCCTGAAGCTCTTCGGAATCCATACCCTCACGCCTACCATCTTGGGTCCCTTCTGCACCTGGGTGGTCTCAAGACCGCTCAGAAAGGCTCCGAGGTCTTTTGTGACGGATTCCGGGTCCACGCCTTCAAGGGCGGCCTTCACCCGGTCCACCTTGATGTCAAGGGCGTCGCCCGCAAGGACGATTCCGTTGTTCACATCCACTACGCCCGGGATAGTGCTTATCAGGGCCGCGATCTTGGGGCCCAGCTGCCCCAGGAGTCTGCCGTTGTCGGAATATATCTTTATCTCGATAGGCTGGGGGACGGCGGTCAGGTCCCCGATCAGGTCCTCCATAAGCTGGGCCATTTCGATATGCAATCCGGGCACCGAACTTTCCACCCTTTTTCGCACGCCGCCCATGACCTCTTCAATCGGCCTGCGGGGGAAAGGCTTAAGCCGCACGAAAAAATCTCCCTGATAGGCCTCTGTTACGCCTCCTCCAAGCTGGAGTCCCGTGCGCCTTGAGTACGTGTCGACTTCAGGCGTTTTACGCAAGATATCCTCCACCTGTCTGAGAAGGCGGTCCGTCTCGGTCAATGATGTCCCGGGCGCGGCCCGGTAATCAAGAATAAACCCCCCTTCGTCCATCTTCGGCATAAACCCGGAACCGAGATGCCTGTAACTTATCCATCCGGCGCAAACAAGAAGGACAACCGGCAGGAGCACCAGCAGCGGGCGACCAAGGAAGCGGCCCATTATCTTTTCATATCCTTTATGGGCCTTCTCTGTGGCGAAACCGCCCTCCTTCTGGTCGGCGTCTTTCTGGCCCAGCAGGTGGTCGGCAAGCAATGGGACCGCAAGCCACGCCACAAAATAGGAGATCAAAAGGCTGGCCGCCATGGTCAGTGACAGGGCCTTAAAAAACGCCCCTGTCACTCCGGAAAGGAAGGCCAGCGGCGCGAAGATGATGACCGTTGAGGCAGATGAGCCCATAAGAGGCCTTGTAAACTCGCCTGCGGCCTGCATTACTTTATTGTGGTGGTCGCCTGGATTGCCGCGCAGGCGTCTGACAACATGCTCCAGCACAACGATAGTGTCATCGATGATAAGCCCAACGGCCGCAGCCATGCCTCCGAGCGTCATGATATTGAAGCTCTGGTGCAATGCGTAAAGCAGAAGCACAGCAGCGGCCAGCACGCCAGGCACCGTGATAATTGCTATGAGCGTGATCTTCACGTTACGGAGA
>JAJYLU010000017.1 GCA_021787505.1 Nitrospirota bacterium
GACACCTAAAATCAAAGAAAGGGGGTGTAAACAATGAAAGGAACGAAAGAACTTGTCAGGGCCGATAAGCCGAGATTCGTTACTCCATTCGAAGACATGGAAAAGTGGTTCGAAGAGTCCTGGATGAGACCATTTTCGCTGTTGAGATCGCCGTTATGGGCAGGGTTGAGACCAGCGGAGTTTGAAGAGTTTTCACCTACCATAGACATGTACGAAGAGGGCAAGGATATCGTTGTAAAAGCGGACATGCCCGGCGTGAAGAAAAGCGACATCACGATCGATATTTCCGACAACATGCTGACGATATCGGGCGAAAAGAAACATGAGGACAAGGTGGAAAAGAAAGATTATTACAGGTACGAGTCGAGCTATGGAAGATTCTCTCGCAGCTTTGAACTGCCCGGCGGCATGGACACGGGAAAGGCGAAGGCACACCTCGAAAACGGAGTGCTCGAAATCAGGATACCGAAGTCGGCAGAAGCGGTCCAGAAAAGCAAGACCATCTCTATCGAATAGTCACCGATCCCCGGCCCTCACCGGGGATTATTTTGTCCGCGCAGGAGCAGCCTGCATGTCACGGCGGATGAGAGTTGACAGCCCGGCGATACGCCGGTAGCATGGGAATATGCAGGTACCTCTTAAGGTCACATACAAGAACCTGGAGCCGCAATACAAGGGCATACCACAGAAGGCGCTGAAGGTCATCAAAAGTCGGGGAACATCTTGAGGTAGAATGACCGGTCGCCGCCTGCCGATGCCGTCGCCGTAAGGATCCCTCCCTCGACGTATTCGAGGTCAAAGCGCTGAAATCCTTTAGAAACAAGGTCCTTGGCATTCGCGGGACAGCCCTTTTCGCAACCTGCTACCCCCCTTATCATCGCGGGAATAAGTCCCCGGACGTCCAGCACGGAAAGGTCGACGCCTTTCGAAGCGGCAAAGCGACCGATACTAACGACGATAGCCTCGACGTCTGGGTGATAGGGATCGGGGATCTCTATCGGCAGCGAATCCTTGCCGATGATCACATCAAGAAGCATACACATCCTCCCGCGATTTTTTTGCGACAAGAAACGGTTTATTGTACCCGATCGGCTCAGGCTATGTCAGCCGGCAGGCTGGCACGCAAGTTTTAGGTTTGACGTTTTAGGTTTTAAGCTACGAACCTAACACCTGACACTTAAAACCGTTTTATTTTTTTGCCTAACATATAACACCTAAAACAGAATTGTTTAACATGCTATAATTCCGTAAGGTCATTTGTTCCATGGAGACTATCGAGAAGCTGAAGGTCCTTTCCGAAGACTCGCAGTATGATCTGGCGTGCGCGTGCGGGACCAGCAAGGGCGACCGCCGCACGAGGGGACTGGACGGCAAGTGGCTATACCCGGTCGCCCTGCCACAGGGAGGCTATTCGGTTCTCCTTAAGACGCTCCTTTCGAACGCCTGTGCAAACGACTGCCGGTACTGTCCACTGCGCTCGGGGTCAAACGTCCCGCGCTGCACTCTGCAGCCGGAAGAGGTGGCCGGCGTTTTTATGGAATATTACAAACGGCGAAAGGTCTTCGGCCTCTTCCTGAGTTCCTCGGTCGTCGGCACGCCCGATTATACGATGGACAAGATCAACACCGTCGCCCGCATCCTCAGGGAAAAACATGAATATCGCGGATACATCCACCTGAAAATTATCCCGGGCGCTTCCGACGCGGCGATAGAGGAGGCCCTTTCCCTCTCAACCGCGGTCTCGCTGAACATCGAGACGCCCGGCAAAAAGCACTTCGACCTGCTCTCAGGGAAAAAGGATTTTGACCGTGACATCATCAGACCGATCAGGCTGATGGGAAGGCTCACCGGAGAAGGCATGAGGTTTTCCAGGATAAAATGCACGACGCAATTCATCGTGGGCGCCTCCGACGAGACCGACTCCGAAATCATCCGTTATACATCCGGCCTTTACCGCCGGCTCAACTTCAAGAGGGTCTACTTTTCGGCCTATCAGAAGGGGCTCGGGAACCCTGACATACCAGGGGAAAGGCGAATTCTTCCGGACGGAAAAGAGCCGTTCATGCGGGAACACCGGCTCTACCAGGTCGACTTTCTCTTCCGGAGATACGGCTTCTCCGAACAGGAGGTCCCCTTCGACAAAGACGGCAACCTCCACCTCGACAGGGACCCGAAGCAGGTCTGGGCGGACAGCCATCCCGGGTTCTATCCGGTCAGGATCAACTCCGCCGACAGGGAGGCGCTCCTGAGGATCCCCGGCATCGGACCGGAGACGGCAAAGAAGGTTCTTAAGGCGCGGAGGGAGGGAAAGATCAGGCGCATCGAGGACCTCGGCGTAAGAGGGAAAAGGGCCGAGACGATCAGACGCTACGCGATCCTCGAATAACGTTTCACCTTTCCCAGTCCTGCATAAAAATACTGCCGGTCATTATTCCCGGAGTCAAGCATAAAAGAGAGCTTGCGGCCCGCGTAACTTATTTGACACCTTGGATAATGCCCCGGCTGACCAGGCTGCGAATGATGACATCTATGCATTGGTCAAGGTCCATATTCACAGTGTCAAGCAGTATGTCCGGATTTGCGGGCTCCTCGTAAGGCGCGGATATCCCTGTGTAATTCTTGATGATCCCGGCGCGGGCCTTCCTGTATTGTCCCTTGGGATCGCGCTTCTCGCATTCTCCGACCGGACACTCCACGTAGACTTCGAGAAAGTGGTCCCCTTCAAAACTTTCCCTGATCGCCTGCCTGTCTTCCCTGTAAGGAGAGATAAAGGCAGCAAGTACAAGGATGCCTGCATCCATAAAAAGCTTCGAGATTTCGACGATCCTGCGGAGGTTCTCTTTCCTGTCTTCCCGGGTAAACCCAAGGTTGCTGTTGATCCCGTGCCGCACGTTGTCGCCGTCGAGCACATAGGTCCTCACCCCCCGGTCAAAGAGCTTCTTCTCCACGGCATGGGCAATCGTGGACTTGCCCGAGGCAGACAGGCCGGTGAACCAGACGAGGCCGCTTTGGTGGTTGTTGAGCCGTGCCCTGTCCCCACGGGCCACATGGACTTTGTGCCAGATGACGTGATTTTTGCTCAAATTGTCTTCCCCGCTATCATGTAGGATTAATTAACTCAACACCTTCACCGATACGGTGAATACATATCGGACTTTATCTGGACATCTTCTCCAAATCCCGCAGTCTTCATGTCGGAAGCCTTAAGAAGATATGTTATATTAAATTCTGAAGACAAATAATTCAAGAAACGCACCTGAATTCTTCTCTTGAAATCAGGTGCGCTTCGAATTTCCCGTCCCGGCCCCCGACATCATTTTCTCAGACCTCTCCGCTGGGTGAACTTCGGAAAACATTGCCTTATAAATGAACTGAAAGGGTCGCAATATGACCACATTTTTCTCCTTTACAATTGGTGCGACGGATATATAATATAGCTGTGGGGCAGTTCGGAAAAGGAGATTTCACAGGAACCGTTTTACAGCGACTTGTCCTGCAGAAGTTTATTTTTCGGAGTCCTCGGGGAAACCAGGCGTAGTTTCACTTTAGCGGATATTCGCGAACGGAGGGATCATAGCCATGGACGCACTTCACCAAAACATTCTGCATGCCAACAACCCCAGTAGGAGGGAGCCCGTCTCTGCAGAACAGACAAATGCGCCGCAACCCGGCAAGAAACTCAAAATCCTAGTAGTCGATGATGAGGTCGACCTCCGGGCGTTCCTTACGGAGTTTTGCTCCGTAAACGGGTACGAGGCGAAATGCGCCGGCAACGGACTCGCGGGGCTCCGGTGTATCGAGGAAGGTTCTTTCGACGTTGTCATCGTCGATTACCTCATGCCGGAAATGAACGGGGTCGAACTGGTAAAACGCGCCAAAGAAAGGAATCCCGGTCTTCCCGTTATTGCGATGAGCGCGTGGTATGACATGGAACAGGCTTTTCTCGAAGCAGGCGCATATAAATTCATGAAAAAACCGTTTGACCCCTGTCTGCTGGAAGAGGAGTTGAAAGTGGTCGCAGGACGCCCATAACGGCCCCCTGCTGCGTCTGCCGCAATATGATCGCTTCGTGGCTAAATGCGGCATTGTTTCCCTGTAAGACAAATACCGACATGATTATCAGACAAATGCCTATATGCAACATCCCATGAATACCCTAAGATGCGTAGAAGGAGTAGTCCGACCTCTTTGATTTCCAAGCTGAGAAGGAGCTTGTGAAGGCTTTCATTATTATCTTTAATTGATTCGCCGTAGAAGAGTGGCATGCTGGTCTCGGTGACGAAGGAATTGTGCGGGGGCTGTCTGCGGAATTCAGGACCTCTATACCGGTGATCCCTGGGAAAGAGAGCTCCGGGTTACTGAAGTAAGAAAAACGGTATTTGAAGAAAACCTTTTTAGGAGGAATTGAGATGAAGACAAAAAAAACAAAAAAGGAGTCGATCGCAGAATCGGGAAAAACCAAAAAAAACGCAAGTGAAAAAACTCATATCCCCGCAATACCTGCTGCGACGGAAGTGACGGCTGCAGAGCGCTCTGTTTCGGGGAAATCGGGCGCGGGAGATATATTCTTGGCCGGTGCCAAAATCTTTCCGGCCGCAAGTGGACCTGCCTCCGAAATGCGTACTCCTGAACCTATGGGGATCAAAAAAGAGTCGGTGAAGCCGGGCAACAGGAGCAGGGTCACTTTCAGGCTCCCTGCCCAGGCCGCACCAAAGGCCCGGAAGGTAACGATCGTAGGGGACTTCAACAATTGGAACCAGGAGGCCACTCCTTTGAGAAAAATGGAGGGTGGTGATTTCATGGTGACACTCGAACTTGCTTCGGGTAAGGAATACCGTTTCCGTTATCTCATCGACGGCAAAAGATGGGAAAATGACTGGCATGCGGACAAATACGTGAAAAGCCCCTTTGGTGTCGATGATTCGGTGGTGGCCGTGTAATACAGCTCCATAATGAAGGGGAGAAGTGTCACCCCGTACCTACCCCCTTTCCGCTGAAAGGACGGATCAGCGCAAAAATAAGGAATAGGTGGCGTGAAGATGGAAGGAACAACCGACCCATGAAATCCACGGAACGTCCCGCAGCAGAAGGCATTTTATTCACGGACCAGTATCAACTTACCATGGCACAGCTCTATTTCAGAATGGGTCTCCACGAAAGGCATGCCCAGTTTGACCACTTCTTCCGGCACTATCCCGATTTCGGCCTGCACATGGCGGGCTATTGTGTCAACGCGGGCCTCGAATGGCTCCTCGACTGGATGCAGGAGTCGCGGTGTAGAGATGAGGATATCGAATACTTGAGAGGCCAGCGGAGCGCATCGGGAGGGAAGGTCTTCGGGGATGACTTTCTCGGTTGGCTGAGAAAAAACGGCAACTTCGAAAGCATCACCATGCATGCGATCCCAGAGGGAAGGGTCGTCCATCCAAATGTGCCGCTGACCATTGTCCAGGGTCACCTTGCAATGGCCCAGATCCTAGAGACGTCCCTTCTAAACCACCTCAACTACCAGACCCTGATAGCGACCAGAGCGGCGCGCATCCACGAAAGCGGGCGGGGAAGGCCGTTAATTGAGTTCGGCATGCGCCGCGCCCACGACACTGGGGCGAATGCCGGCGCCAGAGCGGCGCTTATCGGCGGTGCTGACTTTACGTCTAACGTAGGCATCTCTCATGTGCTTGGATACCCGCCGAAAGGGACCCATGCCCACAGCATGGTCCAGGCTTTCATGGCGCTCGGCGAAGGCGAACTCGGGGCCTTCAGGGCTTACGCCGAAGTCTATCCCGACGACTGTCTCCTGTTGGTCGATACCATTAACACCCTCGAAAGCGGTATTCCAAATGCGATAAAGGTCTTCGAAGAGCTGAAGAAAAGGGGCCACAGACCGGCTGGTATCCGCCTCGACTCAGGAGACCTCGCCTATCTTGCCGTTCAATCGGCGAAGATGCTGAATGAGGCTGGATTCTCTGATACGAAGATAGTGATTTCGAACGAGCTGGATGAACTCGTCATCTGGCAGATCATCACGCAGATACAGGAGGAGGCCCCCCGCTGCGGGATGGACGCAGACCATATCATAGACAGGCTGATCTACGGTGTCGGTACGAGGCTCATCACCTCCCAGGGACATTCCGCTCTGGGAGGGGTTTACAAGCTCGTGGCGATCAGGCATGGAGACGATTGGGTCCCTGCCATTAAGGTCTCCGAGACGCCTGAAAAGACTATCAACCCCGGGTTCAAAAGCATTCGGCGGATCTACAACGGACGCAACAAGGCGACCGCCGATCTGATCTGCAGGGAGGGAGAGGAGCCTGAGAAGATGGACCCAATTGTCCTTCGTCACCCGATAGAGCGCTCTAAATCTCGCATCCTCGTCCGGCAAGACATCTCCGGGACAGAACCCCTCCTCGTAGAAATTATGAGAGGAGGCAAGCTGGTTTATGAACTTCCGTCGATCGACGACATGAGGAAAGTGAGGAGCGGCGATATGGAGCGGCTCGATTCAGGGGTAAAGCGGCTCGTCAACCCACATCTCTATCACGTTTCTTTAACCGAAAAACTATGGGAACTGAAACAACAGTTGATTTCATCCACTCTCGGAGAATAACGCGGCAAAAGCGCGGGGAAGTTATTGTAGCCCATGTTGGCAGAGGCCGCGTTACGGCGCCGGGTTGTACCAGAAACCGTCCCCGGCGATGATCTGGTCCGCCTCTGCAGGCCCCCAGGTGTTTTGCTCATAGAAGTAGAGCGGCGTTGTGCCCCCAAGTATCGGCTCCACGATCCGCCACTGCTCCTCCACGGTGGATTCGAGCGCAAAAAGTGCCGGGTTTCCGATCAGGGCGTCGCCTAGCAGCCGCTCGTAAGGCTCCGTGGCATCGCCTTCGTTCTGGACGAGCGTGAGCGCGACGTCTTCACCTACCCCAATTTCCCCCGGCATCTTTACTCTGATGCCGAGCTCGATCAACACGTCCGGACTGAGCCGGAACCTGAAGTGGTTCGACATCATCGGCACAACCTCTCCAAATGCCTCCCGCGGCGGACGCTTGAACTCGACCGTGACGGTCGTCGAAGAGACTGGCAGACATTTGCCGGACCTTATATAGAAGGGGACGCCTTCCCAACGCCATGAGTCGATGAGAAGCCTGACTGCCACGAAGGTCTCGATCGTGGAATGCGGGGCCACGCCCGGCTCCTGACGGTAGCCCCTAAACTGGCCCCTTACTACTTCAGCCGGATCGAGTGGCCGTATGGCCCTGATTAGGCAGGTATTTTCGTCCCGCTGCGCCCCGGGGTCGTCGCCGCTCGGTGCATCCATCGCAAGAAACGCCACGATCGCAAGGAGGTGGTTCTGCAGCACGTCCCGGATCGCACCCGCCTCCTCGTAAAATTTCCCTCTGCCCTGGACCCCGAAGTTTTCGGCCATGGTGATCTGCACGCTCGCGATATAGTTGCGGTTCCAGATCGGCTCGAAGATCGAGTTTGCAAAACGGGTGTAATAAATGTTCTGGACTGGCTCTTTCCCGAGAAAGTGGTCGATGCGGTAGATCGCCCTCTCGGGGAAGACCTTAGTGAGAATGCGGTTCAGCTCCCGGGCGGAGGAAAGGTCGCGGCCGAAGGGCTTCTCGACGATGACGCGTGCCTCCTCGGCGCAACCTGTCCTGCAGAGTCCGTCTATGACTGTTGCGAACATGCTCGGAGGGATCGCCAGATAGTAAAGGGGCTGCCGTGCCTCCCCGAGCAGCCGGCGCAATTCCTGATAGGTCGACTCATCATGATAATCGCTGTCTATATACCGGAGGAGGGAGCAAAGTTTTGTGAATGCCTGCTCGTCGACCCCGCCGTGTTTTTCGAGACTTTCTCTTGCGCGCTCCTTGAGTCTGTCGAGATTCCAGCCGGATTTTGCCACGCCGATGACCGGGACATCGAGGCGTCCCCCTATTATGAGGGCCTGAAGGGCCGGGAATATCTGCTTATAGGCAAGGTCGCCCGTTGCACCGAAAAAGACAAATGCGTCCGAGGCAGGAGCAGTCATTTACAATCTCCTCTGTTAGACCGAAAAACCCGCCCTCCCCCGGCGGTTATCGCGTCTGCTTCATCTTTTTTCTTGTTCGCCTGGCGAAAAATCATCTCTTGAATCAAAACCGTTTCATTCATCTCTATCATGAAAGCGCCCGTCTGTCAAACGACCTTCCGCATGTCTTGACAGGCGTGCTGATTATGATAGCATGGAGACAGGCAGAGGCGCTTCTTCACACATGCACCCTGATCTGCAGGAATCCCTTACAGAACAAAACCGGGGCAACGATCACAGGCAAACGGAAAGGAGTTATCGCCATGAAACCGAAAGACCTTACCTCAAAGATATTTCTTGACGGCGGGGACCCGGAAGAGACCCGAGAGATCATGGGCCTCCTGGGGTTTCTCGACGGACAGACGACAAACCCCACTCTCATCTCGAAAAACCCCGAGGCGCGCAAACGACTCGACAGGGGAGAGAAGTTTTCAGAACGTGAGATCATAGACTTTTACCACTCTGTCGTAAAAGAAATCTCCGGGATGCTGCCGGCAGGGTCTGTCTCGGTCGAAGTCTATGCAGACCCCGGGACCAAGGCGGAGCAGATGCTTTCGCAGGGAAAAATGATGTTCGGCTGGATCCCGAACGCACATATCAAGTTCCCCTCAGCCCCCGAGGGGCTGAAGGCCGCCGAGCAGGCGTCAAAAGACGGTTTGAGGGTGAACATGACACTTTGTTTCAGCCAGGAACAGGCGGCCGCGGTTTATGCGGCCACCCGTGGCGCCCGAAAAGGGAATGTCTTTGTCTCACCTTTTGTGGGCAGGCTCGACGACCGGAGCGAAAACGGCATGGACGTTATCGCCAATATAATCCGCATGTACCGGAAAAGTGACGGGCATGTGGAAGTGCTGACCGCCAGCGTGAGAAGCCTCGACCATCTCCTCTATGCGATCAAGCTCGGCTCAGACATAATCACCGTGCCGGGCAAGATACTGAGGGAATGGGCGGGGAAGGGGCTCCCGATGCCCGGCAGCGACTACACTTATCCCGCAGCAGGCCTTAAGGCGATCCCATATAAAAAACTCGACCTCGCCCGGGCCTGGCGCGACTTCGATATATCCCATGACCTGACCGTCAAGGGGATGAAGAACTTCTCGGAAGACTGGGAATCCCTGATCCGGCACACCGCTGCGCATTAGTCCGTTGAACTTGGCCCGATTCTTTCCCAAGGCGGCGGCATCTGGCGGTACAATGACGGCTGCAGAATGGCTTAAAAGGGGCATAAAAAAGGGCCTGCTTTCACAGACCCTTGAATTTGTTTGGTGGCGGGGAGAGGATTTGAATTTCTGACCCTCGGGTTATGAGGTCTATGTAACTCGACGGTCCCCATATAGCTCATTAAGAGCCCGAAACAAAGATACCGAGATCTGCATCAAAACCTATGGATTTTTGATAACATCATGAGTACCCACTTTCCGGAGCACGTAAAATTCACCGTCCACCTCAAAAGTAAATCTGTAGTGATAATCGATATTCCTCTTAGTAATTATAACAGTGACAGTTATGATCCTCCATGTCTGTTTTGACCTGAGAAGAAGAACTGCGCTCATACGTGTGCCTTGTTATCTTCGCCCTGCGTACTATACTGAGAATATAAATAACGAATCTGGAGGCTCCCATGAAGAAAATACTTATCGTATTAATGATCGTTGGCTTATGTTCTCCTGCATTAGCGGAAAGTGACGCTGCCAAAAGCCTTGAACAAATTCTGGGGCAAAAAGGAACTACGCAAAAAGATGTTGTGAAATTTACATTTCCTCGGTCGGATTTGAAAGTCAAAATGGGAAATGTGAGAGTAGTACCGGGACTCGCCTTAACGTCATGGGCGGGTTTTAAACTCATGGACGAGCAGTCAATTGTGATGGGCGACCTTGTATTAACAAATCAGGAAGTCCAGTCTGTTATAAAAAAGTGTGGCGAAAATGGGATACAGATAACCGCCTTACATAATCATCTGATCGGCTCTGTTCCCAATTTGATGTATCTCCATTACGTAGGAACCGGAAATCCGTCCAAACTGGCACAGGCGATAAAGGCAGTCCTCGGAGCAACAAAGACTCCGGTGGGCAAGACAGGGAGCAAGCAAGAAGAGAAGCAATCGACTGATCTAAAAAAACTTGAATCGGTTTTAGGTCGTACAGGTCATCAGAAGGGCAATCTTATTCAGTTCAGTGTGGAACGTAATGATACGATTTCAGAAAATAACATGGTAATTCCCTCGGCCCTTGGCACATCAATGCCTATTAATTTTCAAATGGTAGGCAAGAAGGCAGCGACAACCGGAGATTTTGTGCTTATGGCTGATGAGGTGAATCCGGTGATCAAGGCCCTTTCCGAAAATGGCATCCAAATTACCGCCGTTCACAATCATATGTTGAGAGAAACGCCTCGTCTATTCTTTCTTCATTTCTGGGGCTACGATACTCCCGAAAGACTTGCCGGAGGGATAAAGGCAGCACTCCAACATGTAAATGCAAAATAAGACCAGAATAGGCCTGTGGCAGCTTGTCGCATACTTTCTGCGATTAGGTGCACTTGGGTTTGGTGGCCCGATAGCTCTAGCAGGATACATGCAGCGTGATCTCATTGGAAGGAAATGGATCACTCAGCAGGAGTACGTAGAGGGCCTCGCTTTCTCACAGATGATGCCGGGCCCTCTCGCTGCCCAACTCGCAATGTGGATAGGCTTCATTCGTCATGGCGTGATCGGTGCGTCCCTAGTCGGTATCGTATTCATTCTTCCTACCTATTTAATTGTACTTGTCATATCAATTTTTTATGTAAGGTTTCACGGTCTTTCAATAGTGCAAGCGCTTTTCTATGGCATAGGACCTGCGGTAATTGCGATTGTCGCACTCTCGGCCCTGCGGCTTGCCCGGACAACGGTGGGCAGGGAAACGCCAATGTGGATCGTTTTTGGAGCGGTCGCGGCTATCACTGTTATTACCCGTGCAGAAATTGCGTTGCTATTTATCATTTCGGGATTGATAGGCATGGTCCTCTTTTCACATCCGTGGAGGAGCAAGCCCGAAAATCTGAAAGCCGTTATGATCCTGCCTATTTTGGCGGGGCCTTCCGCTTCGTTGCCCTTATTGCTCCTGCTTGGCGCTTTCTTCCTGAAGGCGGGAGCCTTCACCTTTGGCAGCGGTCTCGCGATAGTGCCGTTCCTGCACCAGGGAGTAGTACTTGAGCACCACTGGCTGGATGAGCGGCAGTTCCTCGATGCTGTTGCAGTCGGAGTGATAACCCCCGGACCCGTCGTGATCACCGCCGCCTTTGTCGTGTATCTTATCGGCGGGTTTTGGGGATCACTCGTGTCGGCCGGTCCGGTATTTCTTCCCGTATAC
>JAJYLU010000018.1 GCA_021787505.1 Nitrospirota bacterium
TCCGATCTAATAGCTACGTCAGGAAGCCGGTGGATTTTGACCAGTTTGCAAAAGCAGTCCAGCAGCTCGGGCTGTATTGGCTTCTGCTGAATGAGGCGCCGTAATAAAGTAGTTTGACGGGCTGTTGTAAGTCCCGGAGTTCTGCCGTACTGCATCCGGCCGCATCATCTCGTTATCCTCATCTTAAATCTCCCAAAGCTGCGGACAGGAGGAAATTCGCGGGCTTCGTGGACCTCCATTTCGGCCTTTGCCACGCCGGGTTGTCTGTCGGTCTCCCCGCCTTTTTAAGTCAGCCACATGGTATCCGAGAAGCTGGAGAGGGACGACAGTGAGAAAAGGAAGAAGCGCCGGGTGAGTAGAAGGGACAACCAGTATTTCGTCCGCGATCCTGCTCACCGATGCGGGTGAGTCGGTAACGATCACTACCCTGCCGCCCATCGCCTTTACCCTCGTTATCTCGTGCAGCATCTCGTCATCGAGACTTTCGATGGGGGATACGAATATAACAGGAACGCCGTTCCGGATGAGTGCCTGGGGGCCGAATTTCAGCTCTCCTATCGGATACCCTTCCGCATGGATGGAAGACAGTTCCATCATCTTTAACGCCCCTTCCTTCGCAACGGGATAATTGATGCCCCTCCCCAAATATACGAACCCCTTTGAAGCTGCGAGCGTCCGGGCGATGTCCCTGACCTTTTTTTCATTCCCGAGGACCCGGGCGATAAGCCCCGGCAGGTTGAAGAGCAGAGATTTCAGAGTCTCGACTTCCAGGTCTTGCAGTGTGCCTTTTCTTTTTCCGAGGGCAATACCCAGGAGACAGAGGGCCGCGAGTTGTGCCGCGAACGCCTTCGTTGATGCCCCCCCTATTTCACGGCCTGCCCGCGTATACAGGACGGAATCCGCTTCCCGCGTGGATGAGCTGCCGGCCACATTGCAGAGGGCGAGAACGAACGCCCCCTTCTTGCGGGCGTCGCGCTGCGCCTCGACAGTGTCGTGAGTTTCACCGGACTGGCTGAGCGCCACAAAATATGTACCTTTGGTGATGTTCGGCTTCATGTAGACATACTCCGAAGAGATATCGACGCTCACGGGAATGTGGACGAATTTCTCGATGATATACCGTCCGACGAGTCCCGCATGATATGACGAACCGCATCCCACGATATGCAGTCTTCTGACGTTCCGGATGTCTCGCCTCAGGCCGAGTGCATCCATGAGCCCCTCAGGGTCGTCTACCCATTCACCTACGGTATCCATCACCGCCTTGGGCTGCTCATGTATCTCTTTGAGAAGCACGTCCGCATCCCCTGCCTTTTGGGCGGGCACGATATTCTCCCCGACTTTCGCTACACGATCTTTCATGGAGATTACCCGGGAGGTATGAAGGTGCATCATCTCAAGCCCGTTCCGTCGAAGCCCGCATATCTGCCCGTCCTCCGGGAAGATCAGCTTTCTCGTGTAGGGAAAAATGGACAGCATGTCCGAACCGAAAAAGACCTCATTATCCCCAAGGGCAGCGACAAGGGGGCTTCCATTTTTTATAAGATAGATGGTCTCCGGGGAGTTTTCGAAGAGAAATGCCAGTGCGTATCGTCCCGGCAGCATCGCGACTGCCTCCCCGATTGCATCCCTTACCGCAAGGCCTCTCCTCAGTGACTCGGCGATTGATGCCGATATGAGTTCCACTTCCGTCAGAGGCTGACACTCAGTCCCCATCGTGACAAGCTGTGTCCTCATTTCTTCCGGGACATCTATGGTCCCCGCGCAGACGACGCGCATCCCCGTCTCGTGTTGCGTGTCCACGTTGTGCGGGGCGGGCGTATCGTCGACTATGCAGTCGGCATACCCGATTCCCACCCTTGCATCCGGGAGTGGTGAGGGAAGGGCCACCCGAAGTTTTGCGGCGCCCCCCCAGGTCTTACAGCTCTCTATCCCCTTGCCATTTTGATAGGCGATGACGGTGCTGGCATAGCTCCTGTATTCCAGCCTTTTCAGCTCGTCTATCAAGACCGGCAGCGCATTTCTACGGCCGACATATCCTACTATTCCACGCATCGGGCAACCTCCCAATTACAGGGCCTGCATGTTTCACTGCGCTCATGCCATACGGATTATTCCACGGTGACGCTCTTTGCCAGGTTCCTCGGCCGGTCGACATCGCACCCTTTTAGTACGGCGATATGATACGCGAGAAGCTGGAGCGGCACGACCGTTACGAACGCCGAGAACAGGGGATGAGCCGATGGGACCACAACAACATCATCTGCCTTGTGTGAGAACGCCCCGGGTTCGTCGGTGACCACGATCACCCGGGCGCCTCTCGCCCTGACTTCCTCGATGTTCGAGAGGATCTTGTCGAAATGGCTGTTCATCGGGGCCAACGCCACCACGGGCATTGCTTCATCGATCAGCGCGATGGAACCATGTTTCATTTCACCGGCGGGATACCCCTCTGCGTGGATATACGATATCTCCTTGAGCTTCAGAGCGCCTTCGAGGGCGATGGGGTAATTGACCCCCCTGCCGAGGTAGAGGAAATCCCGCGCATTGATGAGCGTTGCCGCAAGGGCCTCAATTTCTCCGCTCTTCTTCATGACCTTTTCTATGAGCTCAGGAATCTTGAGAAGCTGGGACATCAATACCTTCAGTTCCCCATTCATCAGGCGTCCTCTTTTCAAAGCAAGTCCACTCGCAAGAAGACAAAGGGCCGCCATCTGGGAGGTAAATGTCTTGGTCGAGGCCACGCCTATCTCCGGTCCGGCCCTCGTGTAGAGCACAAGGTCTGCTTCCCTTGAAGCGGTGCTGCCGACGACGTTGCAGATGGTGAGTGTCCTGGCCCCTTTGCATTTGGCCTCCCGCTGTGCGGCGAGTGTATCGGCCGTTTCGCCGGACTGAGTGATGGAAATAAAGAGGGTGTCATGCTCGATAATCGGCTTCATATAACGGTATTCGGAAGCGATCTCGACCGAGACGGGAATGCGCGCGAGCTCCTCGATGACATATCTTCCTACAAGCGCGGCGTGGTAGGACGTGCCGCAGGCCGCGATATGGATCCGCCGGAGACCGAACGTATTCTTCAAGGTAAGTTTCAGATCTTCAAACAATTTTTCGGAACAGTCGTTCCACTCCTTTAGCGTATCTTCTACCGCCCGTCGCTGTTCGTGGATCTCCTTGAGCATGAAATGGGGATAGCCGTCTTTTTCGGCCATGGCGGCGGTCCAGTCTACTTCCACTATGGACTGCTCTTTTTCGGCGGGCTCGTGCTGTCCGAAGGAATGAATATCGACCTTTGCCGCCGTGATGGTGCAAATCTGGCCGTCTTGAAGGAAAAGGAACCTCTTTGTATGGCTGAGCATCGCGGGGATATCGGAAGCAAAGAAGAATTCCCCCTCGCCATATCCGATCACCAGCGGACTTCCCTTCTTCGCCGCGTAGAGAATCGCAGGGTCGCTTTCGCTCATGATTCCAAGCGCGAAGGACCCCTTCAGCGTGGAAATCGACTCTACGATCGACTCATAGAGCGGGAGCCCTCTCTTCATGTTCCATGAAATCAGCTGCGGGACTACCTCGGTGTCGGTCTCCGAATTGAAAGTCTGCCCTTCTGCGATGAGTCTGGATTTGATCTCACGATAGTTCTCAATTATCCCGTTGTGCACCACCGCTACCCCGCCGACGCAATGGGGGTGGGCGTTTGTGGTTGAGGGCGCCCCATGGGTGGCCCACCGCGTGTGTCCTATGCCCACATTGGCATCTTCGTAAGGGAAAGGGACGATCTCCTCCAGCTCCCTTATTCTCCCCTTGGTCTTGTATATTTCTATACCATTGCCGTTTTTATAGGCGATGCCCGATGAGTCGTACCCCCGGTATTCCAGCCTCTTAAGGCCGCCGATCAAAATCGGCAGCGCATTTTGGTGACCTATGTATCCGACTATGCCGCACATGGGGTCCTCCTCTCGATATCAGGGTTAATAGCCACCGGGCTTTTTTTATCTTCCATAAATTTATATGCAAAAAATATACCCATTCCGAGTTATGACGATTGCCCGCGATGTTTTTCGCTTGACTTTAGATGAAGTTATTCTAATAATATATTTCGCTTGACTTTAGATTAAATTTTTTTAATAATGGGGCTAAGGACTCGGGAAAACCGAAATGCCGGGCTTTTCCTTCATGAGGAAAGAGACGGTTTCTCTTCCGAGCTCCCGGGGAAAGAGGTATTTGAGGCTCTCTGCGGTAAGGTAGTTGAAGCTGCCATTTTCTGGGGTATAATGGATAAAGGGGTATAAAGTGGAAGAAGGGTTTTCGTTTACAGTAGACAAGAATTCTCTCATCATCTCCTGGGAAGAAAAGCTTGGACAGGTAATGGGGAATGCGTCCCCGAAGGCCCTGGGCAAGGTTTACCACGAGGTATTCCCGAGACTGCTAAAGGACAGCAACGATGCGGTATCATTATCCCTGTCCGGGAACGAAAAAATCATCCTGAGGAAATATGCCTTCAAATGTCCTTATGATGCCATTACGGCGGACATAAGGATCGAGCCGTTGGAAAGCGTGAAAGACGCCAGGGGGAAAAAGGGGAGGGGCGCGAAGGTGACGCTGTCCAACGTGATCTGCCCGGTGTTACAGAACTTGCGGAACGCACAGCGGTTCATCGGTCTCGGCAAAACGGCATCAACGCTCGCTCACGGAGTGAGAAACCCGCTCAACGCGATGAAAGGCGCCGTCCTCTATCTCAGCGAAAAATACAGGAACGAGCGCACCCTTGCCGAGTTTGCGGCGATTATGGAAGATGAGATAAAGAGGTTCGATGAGTTTATTTCGCAGTTCCTCGTCGCATCTGTAACGGAGGCCGAATCGGCGGTTACGGACATCAATTCCCTGTTGAAAAAGATTGAAGTCCTGACATCCTACCAAACGCACTTCTCTCAGATACGGACTGTATATGAATACGGTGACATCCCGGCCATCATGGCAAATTCCTTTCAGCTTGAGCATGCGATTCTGAACATCATCAACAATGCTATAGAAGTGATGCGGGGAGGCGGGAGGCTGACAGTAAAAACGCGCCTGGAGCCCTTTCCCGGAGGCTGTTACATCGTGGTCGAAATTTCAGATACCGGGCCGGGGACGTCGGTCGATGCTTTCCGGCAGTTTGCGCCGCAGGCGCTGACGGAAGACAGGGGGAAGGGGTTCGGGCTGCTCATTACCCGTGAAATTCTGAAGGGTTACGGGGGATACCTCGAGATAAAAAGCAGGAAAGGGAAGGGCACGGTTGCACAGTTGTATATTGCTGCCAACGATAAGGGGGGACAAAATGAACGGTAAGGGGGACATTCTCATTGTAGACGACGAACCGAATGCACTGACGGTTCTGTCGGCCATACTCTCAGAAGAGGGATACAGCGTTTTGCGTTCCGGAGACGTTGATACCGCTACGGAAATGATATATACGCGGCCTGTAGACGCAGTAATTACCGACATCAAGATGCCGGGGAAAGACGGCATGTATTTTTTCGACTATGTAACGAAAAACCACCCCGATGTCCCGGTTATATTTCTCACTGCCTATGGTACGGTCGAGTCTGCAGTGGCGGCCATGACACGTGGTGCCTTCCATTATTTCATGAAGCCTCCCGACTACCCGTCTCTCAAGAGCGTCCTTGCCAGGGCTGTGAAGCAGCGGGTGGCCAACAGAGACGATGGATCGCCGGCAGAGGGGTTTTGCGGCGAATATCAGTCGCATATTATCGGCAGCACGCCCGAGATGGGCAGATTATTCGAGACCGTTGAGGCGGTAAAAACCTCTCAAAGCAATGTCCTCGTGTGCGGCGAGACCGGAACGGGCAAAGAACTGATCGCGAGGGCACTGCTTGATGACGGAAAAACTAAGAACAGACCTTTTGTGGCGGTCAACTGCGCAGCCATACCGAAGGAACTCATCGAGGTGGAACTCTTCGGGTGCGAGAAGGGGGCATTCACCGGGGCTGTTTCACGGAGGACGGGCAAGTTTGAGGAGGCGGCAAACGGCGTAATATTCCTTGATGAGATCAGCGAGTTGGATATTTCGATGCAGGCCAAGCTCCTCAGGGTCCTGCAGGAAAGGGAGATCGAGAGGATCGGCAGCAACAAGAAGATCAGGGTGGAATTCAGGCTGATATCGGCCACCAACCGGGATCTGGCCGAAGAAGTGAAGAAGGGCCGCTTCAGGGAGGACCTCTACTATCGGATAAACGTGGTGGAGATCAAAGTCCCTCCCCTGCGGGAGCGAAAGGACGATATACCACTGCTTGCGGCAGCGTTCCTTGAGGAATGTTGTAAAAGGGAAAAGAAGAAAATCAACCTCTTGCATGAGGTGATCCACGCGTTCCAGGCATATCATTGGCCTGGAAATGTGCGACAGCTCAAAAATATTATCGAACGTGCGGTGGTGCTCAGCAAAAATGAAAGTCTTACATTGGCCGATCTTCCCGGCGAATTCTGTCTGTTAGGAGAGACTACGAAAAGGGTCTCCGACGGCAAGACATTGAAGGAGGTTGAGCTGCAGGCCATCAGGGACGCGCTTCAGACCTGTAAGGGCAATAAATCAAAGACCGCAAAGATGCTCAAGATATCCCGAAAGGCATTATATAAACGGCTCAATGACGAGCAGGGGGTGGGGGCTTCCGGCATTTCTGCAGATATCGGAAATGCATGAACGCTGTATCCAAGAGAAACATGTGTTACGGGAACATGTGTCGATAGGTGACAGATTCAGGGACACATACTAATGATGCCGGGGCCACCGGCCGGGAGCCGTGACTGCCGGTAAGAGCGAACATTTTGTTTTTTCCGCCTATATCCCTCATTATTGCCTCCAGAGAGTCTCACAGTCGCTTCTAGCACCGCAGCAAGCGCCTTTTTGTCCCGCCGGTCGCCGCATCAACTGTTGAGCAGTTTCCATACTCTTCTCTCAAAAAATGAGAGGTGGTACGGTTATTGCTGATGAGATGGGAGAAAGGCGATGCAATGATGAACTGGTATGCGCTTTATGTAAAATCCAATCATGAGTTTGTAGCCCATGACGAGTTGTCAAAAAAGAGCATAGATACGTTCCTGCCCACTGTGAGAAAAATGAGACAGTGGAAAGACAGACGTAAGTGGGTGGATTTTCCGATTTTTCCGGGCTATCTCTTCATCCATATGCATCCGTCTCCGGAAGATTTCCTGAACGTCCTCAGGACGAGAGGAGCGATAAGCCTCCTCTCCGCCCAACCTGGATACCCCACGCCGGTTGCGACGGAGGAAATCGTTTCCCTCAAGCTGCTGGTCGGGAGCGGGGAGACCCTGGATATTTATCCCCATCTGAAGGAGGGGACGAGGGTACGGGTCAAAAGGGGCCCTCTTCGGGGGGCAGAAGGCATCCTGGAGAGAAAAGAGAACCAATGCACATTTCTGGTGAACATAGAGCTCCTGGGCAGGAGCATCGGCGTGAAAATGTATGCCGATGATCTTGAGGAAGCATAACGGCGGCCGGGCGGGAGATGCGTAAATAGTCCGATGTCCGTGGTGCTTCTGTGCAGCAGGGACTGATCAGTCCGGCTGCACCGTATAACAGTAGTCTGCAGTATCCCGCGGTTATTCATGTAACTGAGAAGGCGGAGCAGTGTGTGGAGATAAGACCATGGACTTTGCCGAACAAATCACACGAGAAGAACGCAGGATCGGCATCATGGGGCCGGGCCTATGTCGGATTGACTCTGGCGACGGATCGCACGCTCTACGATCCCGGCGTCATGTGGGAGAATGTAAAGCTCGTTGCCGACACAAGGAATCTGTGCAGGTCCTCAAACGCAACGGGCATAAGTTGGTAAGGCCAAATGGACACTAATAGATTGTTATCGGGCCAATTACGATTATCGAGACGGCCGGATATCCGGCAGTGCGATCTCAATGACGGTTGTGTCCTTTACGACCGGGAGCGGGAGATGGCATACACGCTGAATGTTACTGCATCACTTTTTTGGTCGTACCTGGAGGGGAATCTCTCACTGAAAGAAATTGCCGCTGAAGTTTCCGCGATCAGTAAAGCAAGTGAGGACGCCGTCATGAAAGATCTTTACGGCGCTGTCGCCTTTTTTCAGCAAAACGGCCTGCTGGCCGCAAACCCGGGCAGGGCATGAAAAGAGTTTATGTTTAGTCAATACTACGAGATACACAATTTCCGCTTTTCTCTGGCGACCGACTGTGAAGAGCTGAAATCAGAGCTGGGTCTCCTGACTCCGGCCATGGCTGCCGGGCCCGGAATGTGTTCAACCGGGTGGAGCATCCGCCGCTTCCGGAACCAGGGAAGAGGATTGCGATCATATCGGATATATGAAGCCGACAATCTCATCTTTGAAACGGATGATACGGTCCAATTATGGGACGGCCTCGAATGGGCCATAATGACGAGGATCCTGCAGAACACAAGGCATTTCATTCAACTGCATGCATCAGGGGTAGACGTGGATGGGGAAGCTCTTCTTCTTGTCGGTCCTTCCGGGTCCGGAAAGTCTTCACTTGCCTTGAGCCTGCTGCTGAAGGGGTGGGAGTGCCTTTCCGATGAGGTCATTCTTATTACGCCGGGGGAGAACAGGGCCCTGCCGCTCCCTCGCAGTTTCCATGTCGATTCCCGAACGCTGGGTTTGTTCCCCGAGCTTGCGGTCAAAGTGAATGAAGCGGTCTGCATCGATAGTTCTGGAAAGATGCGGTTTGACCCTGCCGTCATCCGGAGCGGGTGGGTCGCCCGTTCGTCGGTCTCTGCCTGGCTGGTCTTCGCCTGTTACATGCCCGGAAACTGCAATGATCTTATTCCCGTTGGAGAAACCGAGGCGATGACTCTGCTGATCGGCCAGACCATTAACCTTCTGGACCACGGAGAACGGGGGTTGGAGACTTTGCTGCAACTGGTTAGAAATTGCCGTTGTTTCAGGTTCAACACCGGTGACATGCATGGGGCTTCTCTTACGATGTCAAGGCTGATAAAGCAACAGCCGCCGCTTGAACTCTGCGGAGATCCGCGAGCGGGTGCTGGGGCGGACTTAGTTTGCCGAAATTAGAAAGTGGAGGTGACGCTATGTCGGAGGAAGGAAGAAAAACATCAAGGCGTGAGTTTCTAAGAAGGACCATTAGGACTACCGGATACGTACTTCCCCTTGTTGTGGCTGTCAAAATGAGTTCGCGCGAGGCGTGGGCGCAGCAGTACGGAAACGGCGGAACCGATGGAGACCTGAAACAGCAAGGTCGGGATGGTAAGTGTAATTCCACCTTCGAGAAGATCTTTAATCCGTCGTGCTGGTGAGCAGGAGGGGGTAAGGACGTCAGCATGAATGCAAAGGGATGCTTTGGCCTGTTGCTTTACTGTCTCACTAATAAGAGGGACGGGACTGGACCGAGACTCGGCCGGATTTCCATGTCTGACTGGGATCATGTCATTCAACTGGCGATTAGGCACGAAATTGCTCCCTTGCTTTATTATCGACTGAAGAAATTCGATAGGATTGCCGATGTCCCCCCTGAAATTGTTCAGAGATTACAGGAAATTTATTTCTGTAATGCTGCAAATAATATGCGTCTCTACAGCGATTTTTCCGAAGTTTGCAATGTATTGACCGGGCAGGGAATTGAAGTTGTCGCACTCAAGGGCTTGCATTTGGCGGAAGTAGTATATGGTGACGTGGCGCTACGGCAGATGAATGATATGGACCTGCTTGTCAGAAAACAGGACCTTTTAAGGGCCCGGGATGCACTACTGGAGATGGGCTATAGATCTGGAACCCGGGCGCGGGTAGAAGAGCAGTGTTTGACGCATCATCATTTGGTCCCTTTTACAAAGAGGGGAGCTCCACCGATTGAGATCCACTGGAGTATTACCCCTCCGAATAGTCCGTTTAAACTGGACATGGACGAGTTATGGGAAAGGGCTGAGCGGGCGACAATTGCCGGCGCACCTGTTCTGCTTCTGTCGCCGGAGGATTTGCTGCTGCACCTTTGTCTGCATGTTTCTTTCAACCACGAGTTCACTTTTTTTGCGCTCAAGAACGCTTGTGATATTCATGAAACCATGAGCTATTACCAGGATGACATCGACTGGGATCGGATTGTTGCGACTGCAAGCAGCCGTGAAGCAGACAGGTATTTATATTGTACGTTGTCAGTTGTAAGAGGTTTGCTCGGAACAGTAATGCCATCGCCGATCTGCAATAGAATGCGGGACCGGGGTTCCGAGAAGGCTCTGGTGGAGGCTCTTGTCAGCCGCGTCCTTTTCCCAAGTCTGCTGGAAAGATTTCTGGCATCTTCCCTGCAAAAGCCTGCTCTTTTGAGCAGGATCAAGAATGCAGAAACTTCAGTCGGCAAGGCAATGCTCTTCTTTAAGAGTCTTTTCCCTTCAGTCGAGCATGTAAGAGAAAAGTATTCCCTTTTCCATGGGTCGAAGAAGGTTTTTCTCTTCTATCTGTTCCATTTCCTGGACGTTTTTATCAGGGGTATTCTTCTGATCATCCCGGAAAGATTGAAAAGGAGACGTGAAGAGTCGCGTTACTTTGCAACTTTTGTCAGCCCGGGGAAAAAATCATGAGACCGCCCGAAAAGATCGCCGCGGAAACTAACGCTGTCATTCCCTTTCATAAACCATATATAACGGAAGACGAAATAGCCGAAGTTGTCGACTCGCTGCGGTCCGGCTGGCTCACCATGGGACCAAAGACAGTAAGGTTCGAGGAGAAATTCAGGGACTACATCGGTGCACGGGATGCCGTTTCGATGAATTCCTGCACCGCAGGCCTGCACCTTGCCCTGATGGCTGCGGGGATTAAGGAGGGAGACGAAGTCATCCTCCCGGCAGTGACGTTCACGGCGACGGCGGAGGTTGTCACGTATCTTCGGGCAAGGCCGGTCTTGGTCGACGTCGACGGGGAGACCTACAATATCGACGTGGGCGCAGTGGAAGAAAAGATCACGGAAAAGACAAGGGCGGTAATTCCGGTGCACTACGCGGGACAACCCTGCGACATGGACGAGATCTGCGATCTGGCCCGGAGACGGAATCTGACGGTCATCGAAGATGCAGCCCATGCGATTCCTGCAACTTATAAAGGCAGAAAAATCGGTACCATAGGGGACCTCACGTGCTTCAGTTTTTACGCCACCAAGGCCCTGACCACGGGCGAGGGAGGAATGGTCACGACTGCGCACGACGCGTGGGCCGAAAGGATGAGGATATTGCGGTTGCACGGCATATCCAAGGACGCATGGAAACGATATACCGGTGAAGGCTCGTGGTACTACGAGGTTCTCGAAGCGGGCTACAAATACAACATGACGGACATCCAGGCATCGCTTGGAATCGCGCAACTCAGGAAACTGGACTGGATAGA
>JAJYLU010000019.1 GCA_021787505.1 Nitrospirota bacterium
TTAGTCCTGCGGAGCTTCTGCTAACCTTTGCTTTCGACGTAAAGACCAGGACATATGCGCTGAAAAAACGCCATACAATCGGCAGGATTTGATTGTGATTCACGTAAACGCAAATCCAACGTGTGGGCGTTTCCCCTAAAGGTGGCTTGGTCTTTCTGTTGTTTTTAGCGGAGCCTCGACTATGGCGGTTTTTTCAGCACATCTGCCCTGTTTTGGATAAGTTGTCCTGCTGTTTCCAGACATGAGATTTGGAGACAGAGGCTTTCGCCCCTCTTCTCTTCTTTTCTTTATATAACAGGCTTCGTTCGATTATAATGGTTTTGATCCGGGATTTCGCACCGCGACGGACGTCATTCGAGGACTGCTGAAAGGAGCCTGGTGGAAGACTACCGAAAGATATTCCGGCTTGTCCGGCCTTACTGGCCGAGGGTGGTGCTCGCAATCCTTGCGGGTCTCATCGTCTCCGGCCTGAACGCCGCGCTCGCCTGGCTGGCGAAACCCGCGATGGACGACGTCCTCATCAAAAAGGACGCCCGGCTCCTCGTCCTCCTCCCCCTTGCGTTGTTTCTTATTTTTCTCGGCAGGGGCATCTTCACCTTCTGTCAGGAATACCTGATGGCGTCGGCCAGCCAGAAGCTGGTAATGCACTTTAGAAACGGACTCTACTCGAGAAGCATCGAGCTTCCGCTCGGATATTTCGGAAAGAACTCAAGCGGAGAAATGATATCCAAGGTGATCAACGACGTGACGGCGCTGCAGAACCTTCTGTCATTTACGATCAAGGACCTTTTCAAGGAGGGCGCGACCGCACTGGCCCTTCTCGGGGTGGCGTTCTGGCGGAGATGGGACCTCGCCCTCATCTCGATCACCGTGCTGCCGCTGGCCCTGTATGGGGTCGGCAGCCTCGGTAAGAGGATGCGCCGGATCAGCCGGAGGGCGCAGGAGAAGATATCTCACATCACCGAATTCCTGAGCGAAAGCTACGCAGGGATCAAGATCATCAAGGCGTTCTGCCGGCAGGCCGGCGAGGCCGGCCGCTTCGAAGAGATCACGAGAGACTACTACCGCGAGAATATGAGGGCCACCCGGGTATCTCAATTTGCAGCGCTGATCATGGAGGCGGTGGGCGGGCTCGGGATCGCCTTTGTCATATGGTACGGGGGGAGACTCATCATCAGGGGCGTCATGACCGCCGGGGATTTTACGTCTTTTCTGACCGCGATCTTTCTCGTCTACACGCCGGCAAAAAGGCTTGCGCAGATAAATATAGGGATCCAGCAGGCGAGACCTCCGCTCGAAAGGGTGCAGAAACTGCTCTCCGAGCCGGGAGAACAAGACGGCTCAGCAGATCTCCCCCCCATCCGCAGGAGCATCGAGTTCAAAAACGTTTCGTTTGTATATGCCTCAGCCAGGCAGAAGGCCCTGCACGGCATAAACCTGCGGATAAGCAAGGGGGAGATCATCGCGATTGTGGGGAAAAGCGGAGGGGGAAAAACCACACTCGCAAACCTCCTTCCGAGATTTTATGTTCCCACGGAGGGGGCAGTCTGTATCGACGACGTAGATATCTCGACCGCCACCTTCGCCTCCCTGAGGGGGCAGTTCGGGATCGTCACGCAGGAAGTGATACTTTTCAATGACACGATCGCCGCCAATATCGCATACGGGAAACCGGGGGCTGCCAGTGAGGAGATCGTCGCTGCGGCGCAGGCGGCGTACGCCCATGATTTCATCGCCGAACTCCCCCAAGGGTATGACACGATGATCGGCGAACGCGGGATGAGGCTCTCAGGCGGCCAGAGGCAGAGGCTTTCGATCGCGCGTGCGATTCTGAAAAATCCGCCTATCCTCATCCTCGATGAGGCTACCTCCTCGCTCGATACCGCCTCCGAAATGATGGTCCAGAAGGCCCTCGAAAATCTGATGGCAAACAGGACCACCATTGTGATCGCCCACCGGCTCTCCACGGTGAAGAAGGCCGACCGCATCCTCGTCCTCGAAAAAGGGAGGATCGCTGAGTCGGGTTCTCACCGCGAGTTGTACGCAAGGGGCGGTCTTTACAAGGACCTGTACGACCTGCAGTTCAGCGCACAGGAGACCGCCTGAACGTAAGGCGTAAGGCTTTAGGCGTAAGGCGTTAGGGGTTAGAAAGGCCGCCTCACACCTCACACTTTACTCTTTACACCTCACTTCTTTTGCCTCACACCTTGCTCCTCACTTCTTTTTTGTTCTGTTATTCCTGTAAAATATTGATGGGCTCGAAATAGCGTGCACGTAAACATCAGGAAATCCCTCCTAACCTCCCTTTGCCAAAGGGAGGAACCTAGCCCTCTTTGGCAAAGAGGGGCAAGGGGAGATTTTGCGTGAAAGTGCATTCATTTGAGAGACATTTAATAATGGTCGAGTCCTGTACGGCATAATTGTGAAGGTATCGCTCATCATAACGACATACAACAACCCTTCGGCACTGGAGAAGGTAGCCGAAAGCGTGCTGCGCCAGACTCGATATCCCGACGAGGTCCTGATCGCCGACGACGGTTCCCCAGAGGAGACTGCCTCCAGGGTTAAGGGCTTTGCTGCAAAAGCACCTTTTCCCGTCATCCATGTCTGGCAGGAAGACAGGGGGTTCAGGGCTGCGAAGATACGGAACAAGGCGATCGGGAGGGCTTCCGGGGACTACCTCATCCTGCTTGACGGCGACTGTGTGATGAACAGACATTTTATCGCCGACCATCTGGGGCTTGCCGAAAAAGGATGCTTCATCCAGGGCAAGAGGATCCATGTCAACAAAAAGGCGGTGGCGTCATTCTCGCCCGGCGATACTGATTCGCCGCTCATGCTGTTCGGGATGGCGTTGACCGGCAAGATCTCGAATTTCCATCACCTCATACGGATTCCCTATTATCCTGGATTCAAGAACAGAAAGTTGAAGGGCATCAAGTCCTGCAACATGAGCTTCTTCAAAAGCGATATAGTCGCGGTGAACGGGTTCAACGAAGACTTCGAAGGGTGGGGGAATGAAGATTCGGAACTCGCCTGCAGGTTTTTCAACTTCAGCCTTCTCAAGAAAGTCCACCCCTTCATGGTCGTCTGTTTCCACCTCTGGCACCCGACGAACAAGATCGTGACACACTGCAACAAGATGCTGCTTTCCGCCGCGGTCTCGTCGGAGACCTACTTCTGCAGGAACGGGCTTGTCAAGGAAAATAATTAATCCGGAGATCCTCATGATGTCAGGCTATGCGGGAATTTTTCTCTTCTCGACGATAGCCAACTCCCCTGTGGAAATATGCGGCGCACTGGTTCTCGCTGCCTGGATACTGTCCGGCAGGTTCCTTCCTGACACGAGGCTTTGGCTGAAATCGGATACCGCCTTCCCAGTGCTTGGCATGGTACTGTTCCCATGGGTCGGCCTTCTCTATGCCCCCTCTCCTCAGGACGGGTTGCACATCGCAGTCAGGGGATACTACTGGCTTTATTCGATACCGCTCGTAAGGGCCATCCATTCACGGAAATATTCCAACCTCCTCATCCACCTGTTTCTTGCAGGTCTTTTGCTGAACACGATATCTTCCTTCCTCCAAATCATCCACATTTTACCGCTTAAATATGGAACGCCGAGCGGCTTTCTCGGGATTAGTTCGCCCTGGATTACGTATACGCTCCTCTTGACTGCAGGCATATGCATCGCATCTTTTTACTTGAGACAGGCTGTCAGCTTTAGGACGAGGGTAGCCTATGCCCTTCTCATCGTGGTATATTTCGTCACCATCGGGTTTGTCGGAGGACGCAGCGGATATGTTGCCTTCATCCTCTTGTCCCCGCTGCTTGTTTATAATCTCGTAGGCGGCAAATATTTCGGAAGAATCGCCATTATTAGCTTGCTTGTCGTGTCGGTTCTTTTCACCTTTCCCGTTGTGCAGACGCGGTTCGCACAGGCAAAAAAAGACCTCGTTCAGTACTCACAGGGGAATGTAAATACTTCCGTAGGCTTGCGGCTGCATATGTGGGTCGTGACCTTCAATGAGATAAAATCCCATCCATTCCTGGGAATCGGCACCAACGGGTTCAGGAGCATATGGGAACGCAACAAGCAAGGCAAGGCGTTACCCGTTTTCGACCATCCTCATAACAGCTTCCTCTACATGCTGGTAAGTTTCGGCATTCCCGGCCTGGCGGTCTTCTGCTGGCTCCTCTTAGTGATGCTGAAAACGGGCTGGAGAGCGTTCGGTTCGCCCCTGGGATTTTCCCTGTTTGTCTTCACGCTGATCTTCATAATCGGAGGTCTGACGGACACTCAGTCGCTCGTTTTTCCTACGATGATTCTTTTCATTCTTTTCAGCGGATTTGCCGCAGCATCGGAAACAGGAGATGAGGCATTGAGCATCACGCAAAAGAAGGAAGAAAAGGCAAGGGGATAATGTCACTCAATATTTCAGTCGCGGTCATCACAAAGAATGAGGCTGAGCGCCTGCCGGACTGTCTGAAAAGCGTCTCATTTGCCGATGATATTGTGGTCGTCGATTCGGGCAGTTACGACGGCACAGTAGAGATCGCGCGGGAATTCGGATGCAGAGTCTCGGTCGAGGACTGGAAAGGATACGGTCCTCAGAAGAACAGCGCAGTCGGGAAGTGCCGGCATGAATGGGTGCTGCTACTGGACGCCGACGAGCGAATACCTCCGGAGGCCGCTGGAGTGATAAGAGACGTGATCGAAAACCCTCTTGCCGATGCATATCGCTTCAGGAGAAAGAACTATCTCCACGGCAGGTGGCTGAGGCATTCGGGGTACTGGCCCGACCGCCAGATACGCCTGGTCAACAGAAATCTAGGCTCCTTCCGCGGCACGATCCACGAACAGTGGGCAACCGGGGGAAGAGTGGCTGACCTCGATGCCCATATCGACCACTACGCCTTCTCGGGTTACGCGGACATGCTGAAGACCCTCAACGACTACTCCACCATTATCGCGGAGGAACTATATTCCTCAGGCCGAAGGGCAAACGGCATCTCTCCCGTATATCACGGAATCGGAATGTTCCTCAAGATCTACTTCGCCGAAAGAGGCTTTCTCGACGGGATGGACGGACTCGTGACCGCGCTGACAAAGGCGGGCGGCTCCTTCTTCAAGTATGCGAAACTCCTCGAACTCCAGCGCAGGGACAGGACGGAATGAACGGGGCCATCGTGCTCATGTACCACAATATCGCAGATCCCCCCGCCGGCAAGGACCCCCTCGGGTTGTATGTCTCTCCCGGGATGTTCCGTTTTCAGATGTGGTATCTGAAGACCGCGGGATTCAGGGTGGTATCTCTTCGTGACGTACTTTCTTTCATTGAAGGTAGCCGTTCGGGAGAAAGACTGGTCGCGCTCACCTTCGACGACGGGTATCAGGACTTTTACGACAACGCCTATCCGGTCCTCCGGAACTACCGCTTTCCCTCGACGGTCTTTCTTGTCTCCGACCTCATCGGCAGGGAAAACAGCTGGGAGGATGACCCGTGCACGGGGAGGCAGAGACTCCTCGATTGGGATGCGATCCATGCGATCAAAACAGAAGGAGTGGTCTTCGGGTCCCATTCCCGGACCCATCCCTTTCTGAGCCGCCTTTCTCCGGACGCACTCAGGGCCGAGATATCCGGCTCCAAGTCCCGCCTCGAAGCAGAACTGCAGCTTCCTGTCGATTTCTTTTGCTACCCTTACGGCGACTACGGTCCGGGAGCAGTCGACATGGTCAAAGAGGCCGGATACACTCTTGCCGTGACGACAAAGAGGGGACTGGTCCATGAAGGAAGCGACCCCTATGTGATACGGCGTTCCTTCATCAGGGGCAGCACCAATCCTTTCCTGTTTTTGCTGCGGCTGCATTCAGGTTATGAAGACCGCAAAAGGGCTGACTGAATGAACGTCCTCATCGTCAATGCCGGCAGGGGATGGGGCGGGATCGAATCGCACTCGGTCGTGCTTGCATCGGAGCTCGCCGGAAAAGGCCACAAGGTGATCATTGCCTGTTCCCCCAGGGGTCACGTCAGGGAACATGCGGATGCAGCCGCTCTGCCTGTGGAGGACCTGGAGGTTGTAAACGCGGGGGACCTGGCCTCTATCCTCAGACTGGCAGGGACCATCCGCAGGGAAGAGATCGGCGTATTGATCGCAAACTCGGGGAAGGAATACTGGCCCGCCGCTGTCGCGGCAAAGCTCCTCGGCAGAAAGATACTCTTTGTCAGGCACCAGACCGACCGCATCAGAAAAACCACACGGTGGCTTATCAATAACCATGTGGACGGCGTCGTCGCCGTGAGCGGGGCAGTGAAAAATGCACTTCTGTCGAGCGGCATAGCCGAGGGGAAAATCGAGGTGATCCACAACGGCGTCTCCCTCCGCAGGTTCGATCCGTCGCGTATCGACCGCGGTGCGGTCCGCGGTGAACTCGGAATCGGGATGCAAGACTTCGTAATCGGCGCCGCAGGAAAGCTCCATCAGGGCAAAGGGGTATACGAACTCCTCCGCGCGGCAGCCGGAACCGAAGGAGAACGCCCTGTCACATTGCTTTTCGTCGGCGACGGGCCGGAGAAGGAGGGGATCATCCGGGAGGCCCGGCGGCTGGGTATAGCGGAGAGAACGGTCATTACCGGCATCCGCCGGGATGTCGAGCGGATGTATGCCGCAATGGACATCTTTGTGCTTCCTTCGACATGCGACGAGGCCTTCGGCATGGTGATCATCGAGGCGATGGCGATGGGCAAGCCGGTCATCGGCACTCGAGTCGGAGGGATTCCCGAACTCATCTCCTCCGGGCAGAACGGCCTCCTTGTCTCCCCCGGGGATGAAGCGGCCCTTGCAATCGCGATAAAAAAATATCTGGACGACAGCGAGTTCGCGGCGGGGATTGCCCTCAGCGGGAGGCGGACCGTGGAGGCCGCGTTTTCGGAAGAAACGCTCGGCGAACGGTTCGAGAAGGTATTGGTGTCGCTCGGGCAGAAGTGAACGATATCTTTCGTTTACATTTACTAATTTAGGATAAAATAACATGATGTTGAATGTAGGAGGGCAGACATGCTGAAATTCGCCATACAATCGGCAGGATTTTATTGTGATTCACGTAAACGCAGAATCATCGCATGGAGTTTTCTGAAAGTGTGGTCTGGTTTGTCCACCGTTTTTAAAGGGGCCTCGACTATGGCAGTCTTTCAGCACACCCGCCCTCTTTTAGATATTTTTTTATGCAACCGTGCGGTACAGGCGTGATTATGCGCCGGAGTGCAGACAGGTGAGACCGCCGGCGCGGATAAAATGGAGACATGTGGGCCGGCTTTATGAAAAGCTGGCGCCTCTCCTGAAGGCGTCCCCGATCAAAATGGACAGCCCCGAACGAGGCAGGGTCCTTGTGCTTGCTCCCCATATCGATGACGACGTCATCGGGGCCGGCGGAAGTCTCCGAAAACATGTCCTTGCGGGGGACGCCGTAAAGGTCGTCTACTTCGCCGACTGTACCGAAGAGCGAATACGTGAGGCGGAAGAGGCGGCCGATGTCATGGGGTTCGTCGATCTCGAATTCCTCGGATATGAGTCGAAAAGACTCCTCGAAAACGCAGAAATTCCCGGAAAGCTGTCGGGGATCATCGATCGCTATAACCCTGAGTTTGTTTACCTGCCGTCGCTCGTCGACCGCCACAACGACCACCTTGCGGTGAACCATCACCTGGCGGCTCTTCATAAAGAGGGAGGCTACCACTTCACGGTCTGCGCCTGCGAGGTCTGGACCGCGCTCGTACCGAACCTCCTGATAAATATTACCGATACGATCGAGGCGAAGAAGGAGGCCCTTTCCCGTTACAGGAGCCAGCTCGCATCGAACGACTGGCTCGACGCGGCGGTCTCTCTCAATCGTTACCGCGGGGTCACCTCCGGGGCCGGAACATACGCCGAGGGCTTCATGAGGTATTCGGCGCATGAGTATTATGATATCTGGAAGGCTGTCTATGGGAGATAGGCGGCTTGCGGTCATAAACCTGATCTCGGGCAACGGCAGGGGGGGATCGGACAGGCTCGCCCTCGATATCTCGAAGGGGCTGAAGCGGCGCGGCCACAGGGTCATCTGGGGTGCCCCTGAATCGTGCGAGCTGAACGGAGAGGCGCTTGATGCCGGGCTCGAACTCTACGACCCTTATCCTCCTGCGGAAAAGGGCGTGTCCGCGCCCAGGGCCCTCGTGAGATTCTGCAGGGACGAGGCGATCGACATCGTGAATTCTCATCACTCGAAGGACAGGCACCTGCTATTCAGCGCCCGCTTTCTCGACCTTCGCCCAAAGATCGTCTTTACGAGGCACTGCATTCTCTCGGGGATCCCCTACATCGGCGCCTTTTACTATAATCTTCTAGATCTGAACATCGCGGTGAGCAATGTCGTGAAAGAGAGCCTTCTGAGGGGCGGGGTCTCGGGGAAAAAGGTGGCGATGATCTGCGGCGGCATCGACATCCCGAAGTTCGGCGAACCGCCCGAAGAGGAGGTATCTCGCATACGTCGGGAATACCGCCGGGAAGGGGCGTTTACGATAGGGATCGTCGGGCGATATTTCGGAGGCAAGACGTTCAGGCCCGATAGTCCCTCGATGAAGGGACATGAGTTTCTCTTCCGGGCGCTATCCGCGATGGGCGATGACTTTCAGGTGCTGGTGCTCGGCGTATGGGGGGAAAGTGATATCCGCAATTTACGGAGGGTCGCGGAATATTGCGGACTCTCCGCCGAAAGACTCACCTTCTGCGATTTTCAGAAAGAGATCGCAGCCTTCTATAAGATCATGGACCTCAGTGTGCTGCCGTCCAGGAACGAAGGGCTCGGCCTTACCCTGATCGAGGCGATGGCCGCGGGAGTCCCCTGCATCGGCGCGGACAGCGGGGGGATCAGGGAGATCATCACCGACGGGGTCGACGGGCTGCTATTCAGACACGGCGACAGCCGGGAACTTGCCGAAAAGATCCGCATCATGCGCGACGACAAAACCAAAAGGGACCTCTTTGTATCGAACGGAAGGGAAAAGGTGAAGCGTTTCGATATCCGGCGGACCGTGGAAGAAACGGAGAGGGTCTTTTACGGGCTACTCGAAAGAAAATGATGGGACCATTCTCCTCGGCTCCAATACAGACGAGACAGAAACTTCGAAAAATCCTTGCAATGGCAACAAGAATCGGTATGATCCGCATAAATGCCGTCTCGCACCTGAGTTGTCCACAAAAAACAAGGCTGGCTGGCCGCGTTGAGGGGCTTGAAGGTGTTGCAGGCAAGGAATTTTTCTTCGCCTCTGTCTCTTGTTGCCGAGATATTTTTTTGCATTATTTACATGTATAATATGTCTTCGGAGGATCCATGCATATAGGAATAATAGGCACAGGATACGTGGGACTCGTCACCGGGGCCTGCTTTGCCGAGTTCGGCGTCTTCGTCACCTGCATCGACAAGGACGAAAAGAAGGTAAAGGCCCTCAGGAAGGGGGTCGTGCCCTTTTATGAGCCTGGGATCGAGGAACTCGTGAAGAGGAACCTGAAAAACGGCAGGCTCAATTTCTCTACGAAGATAAGGGACGCGGTGGAGTCCTCGCTGGTCATCTTCATTGCAGTCGGCACGCCTCCCCGCGGCGACGGTTCCGCAGACATGAGCTATGTCGAGAAAGTGGCCGGCGAGATCGCGGGCGAGATAAAGGGATATAAGGTGATCGTCACCAAAAGCACGGTCCCGGTAGGCACAGGGGCACGGCTCCGCAAGATCATCTCGAAGAAGCTGACCGAACGGGTCGATTTCGACATCGTTTCGAACCCCGAGTTCCTGAGGGAGGGCTCTGCGATCGAGGACTTTATGAGGCCGAACAGGGTAATTGTCGGCGCCTCGAGCCAGCAGGCGGTGGCGATCCTGAAGGACCTCTACAGGCCTCTGTATCTTATCGAGACGCCCTTCGTGATCACGAACATAGAGACCGCCGAGTTGATCAAATATGCAGCAAACTCATTCCTCGCGGTGAAGATATCGTTCATCAACGAGCTCTCGAAACTCTGCGAAAGGGTCGGCGCCGACATCCAGACCGTGGCGAAGGGCATGGGTCTCGACAAACGCATCGGAGCAAAGTTTCTTCATACCGGACCCGGGTACGGCGGCTCCTGCTTTCCGAAGGACACGAGAGCGCTGCTGGCGCTCGCAGAGCAAAACGGGATGGACCTCGGCATCGTGCGGTCCGCGGTGGACGCGAACGAGAAACAGAAGGCGCATATGGTCGACAAGATCAGAGAGGCGGCCGGGAAGGTCGGCGGCAAGACCTTCGCGGTGCTCGGCCTCTCCTTCAAGCCGAACACGAACGACATGCGGGAGGCACCGTCGGTCTTCATCGTCGAGCATCTCCTCAGGGAAAAGGCCTCTGTGCGGGTGTTTGATCCGGTGGCGATGGACGACGCGAAGAAGATCTTTCAGGGCAGGGTGAAGTATGCGGACGGGGTATACCAGTGCGCCAAAGGCGCCGACGCCCTCGTTATCGTGACCGAATGGAACGAATTCAGAAACCTCGACCTTTCGAAGATCAGGAAGTCCTTGCGAAGCCCTCTCTTCTTCGATTTCAGGAACATCTATGAGCCGGAGAAGATGAAGAAGCTGGGTTTCGAATACTTCAGCGTCGGAAGAGGATAAAGAAAAGCGTAAGGAGTAAGGAGTAAAAAAGGACAAGAGGCTTGTTCGCTTGTTAGCCTGAGGGCTTGATAGCGCCTTTCACCTTTCACAGCAGCTAGGAGTTGACGTTTCTGTTGTATTTTGTTTTACTATTTATTGTTCACTTTTCACTATTCACTTTTTAAAGGGCGATTAGCTCAGTGGGAGAGCACTGCCTTCACACGGCAGGGGTCGCAGGTTCGAAACCCGCATCGCCCACCATTTACTTCTTCAGTGGAATCACTTGCGGCATGGTTGAGGCAGGCCATCTCCTGTCGTCTATTCGCTCGCGTGTACCGGCACAGAATCTTCATGCGGCATTTGGCGCATTGTCTATGCAATATGCCACAAAAAAAGGCCGCATTCGCGGCCGTTGCCAGGCAGTTATGGACGTAATTCCGGGGTAACTGTCTTCGTGCAGCTTCATACAGACCTGCATTCTGCCTGAATAGCGAAGATTTAGCCAGTTTTTTTTCATATCCGGGATAATAAGACCTCAGAAATATTATTGACCGTAGTTTGGGCAGCCAAATTGCTACTATAGTTAGATTTTCATATTATTTCTAAATTCTCAACTATCGTGCCGGATACCGGCCCAAACTTAACGATGTCGCATCAGGGGGTATATGTGATAGAACGATCCGGCAGAATAGCCCATCACATCTTGGCCTTTCT
>JAJYLU010000020.1 GCA_021787505.1 Nitrospirota bacterium
CCTTATTGTCATCTCCGTAACCATATCCTCTCGATTCCCGCTTTCTTCTTTAATATTAAGTATATCTGCTATTTATGAATTAATTATGAAGATTTGGGGATCATTCCGGATAGGCAAGACTTCTGGGGATTTCGGCCTGTTCTTTTCTGACCGGCAAGTACCACAACAGGCCGTCGGCGAGCATCAGGATGCCGACAAAAACCAGATACAGGTCGAATGAGGTCAATATACCAAGGCCGAAATAGCTTATAAGGCCAATGCCGATACTCATAAACGAAAAGCCTGTGCGCATGAAAGCAAGGCCCGTTCTCGCGCGGGAGTAAATAGTCCGGTAGCATGCCGCGATCGTCCTCTGCGCGGCAAGCACGTTCCGTTCGCGCGCCAACTGCGTGCGCACCCTGCTGGAAGGAGAGGGATAAAAGATCGTACAATGGTCCGCGAGCATGTCCCCCATTCGGGCGAGCATGGTGCCTTTTGTCTCAAGCCTGGTCCCGGTGTCTTCCAGAAAGTGGTAGTTTTCGAGAAAAAGAAGCGTTGCCGCAGTCACTTCGATAAGGGTATGGTGACCGGGGGGTGTCATCCTCGACCGTCTGATGCGAATATAACTCGGGAGTCCGAAAAAGAAGATGACCGCACCGGCCGTTACGAGAGAGAAATAGAGAAACGGAGAAGTGCTCGTGCTCTTCGTGTGAAGCAGAGTATTGGCCAGCGCCAGCGTGCCCAGGCCCCACCGCTGGAACGCCAACCCTGTCCTCGCCTTGGCAAGGTCCGTCCGGTAGCAGGCCAGCCTCGTCCTCCACTGCGCCATCGTGTTCCGCCAATAGGCGAGTCCGGTCCTCTCCGTTCCTATGAGACAGCCCGGCTTCGCATGCAGAAAGTCCTGAATATACCACTTGATATCGTCCGCGAGCGCAACCCTGAATTCATATGCCTGGGCCTTCACATATTTCCTGACCTCCGCCAGCACCTCAGGACTATCAGGATAGCGTGCCGCGATCGTAACGGTGCCGCTGGTGTCCTTCATGACAGGCACCCAGAGACCGGCCGAAAGGGCCTCTCCGCTTAGGTCGGCAAGTGCCTCCCTCGGTATGGGCAGGCGCTCGTCATATTCGATGGATGGACAGCGGTAATATTCCGCCAGCGCGTTGAGCAGAATATGCTTCGGCACGCCGAATTCCGAAAGAAGGATCTTTTCGAGGTCGATCCCACGCGTGCGGGAGCGCACCACCGCTTCACCGAGTTGCTCGGTACCCAGGACCTCCCGTTCCGTCAGCAGGGAGAATTCAGACGCCTCCTGAAGGTCAGTCGGCATCATGGCTGAAAACCGCCTTTCTCCAGGAACGTGCAGGCACCCCGTAATCGGGGACCGTAAATTCCATGTCGCCGTAGCAGTATGGGTACTGAATACGCATTTTTTCAGCAGGGACTGCCCAGTAAAAGCCGTCAACTATAAGCCAAAGTCCGGTGAGTATCATGATCATGTTAAAGACGGTCCATCCGATCGAGCCGATACCGAAGTAGAACATAAGACCAGCACCGACGCCGCAGATGCTGATGCCCGTCCTTATGAAGGCCATTCCGGTGCGCGAATGGGCCATTACGGTGCGGACCCTCGCCATTACCGTGCGCCTTTCACCAAGAACCGTCCTTTCAAGTGCGAGGCCGGTCGTCGCCCATATTCCGGGCAGATCGGTCGCCCGTACAGGCGGGCAGGCGCTGTCCTTTTTCGGACCGCTACGCTTATGACCAAGGGGCATCACGAAATCCCATATGCTCTCTCTTTTGTTCCTCGTCAGTGCGCATTTTACTCCCGACAACCACGTGCGGCGGCCGCCGAAATACCAGTGGAACCCTTCGAGTAACATTAGAACGCCTATCACAATAAGCGAGACGTCGAATACCGTCCACCAACTTTCATGAAAAGACCTTATCAACCCGATCCCGAGTCCGCTGAAGGCCACGCCAGTCCTCGTAAAGGCGAGACCGGTCCTGGCCTTGGCGATTACGGTCCGATGTCCCGCCAATGACGTCCTTTCCTCCGCGAGGTCTGTCCGGTCGCTGGCAAGGAAACGGCGTCTCATCACCGGTGAAAGGATGTCCCAGTTTGCCCTGAGTTCTTCCGACCCCGCAACCGCATCGCTGCGCTCGATCACCGGGTTGCCTGTTGACGGCCGCGACTCCAGAACGGTCGTTCCCCAGGTCGGCTCGGTGCATTCGTGGTCGATCGGCTTTCCCGAGACGGGCCGGCAGGGCAGATACCACTTCAAACCATCGAAGATCATCACGATACCGCCAACCAGAAGGGGCGCCTCCAGAGCTGCATACCACCCTGCCCCGAAGACCCTCAGAAACAGGACCGAGACGGTGATGAAAGAGATTCCCGTCCTTATAAAGGCAAGGCCCGTTCTCCCCTTGGCAAGGAGTGTCCTGTAATATGCGTACGTCGAGCGCCGGTAGGCAAACGAAGTCCTCACGAGTGCGAGAGGCGTTCTGCCGCCCGAGATGCGGTAGTTAGGGTTCACATCGAAATTATTTTCTATGATTCTCAGCAGGTCACTTGGAATGGCGACACGGAAGCTGACGGAAGTGACGTTGAGCGTCCGTTTGATGTCTTCGATGACCGAAGGATCCTCAGGCCTGTAAGCGACCACCTCCGCGTTGCCTTCTTCCACCGCCAGAGGATACCAGAGGGCCTTTTTCTGCTTCTCCAGCTCAAGGCGCATCGTCACAAGATAAGGGGCCATCAGCCCTTCATCGTACTCTACGACGGGGTAACCATAGTACTCGGCAAGGCAGAAAAGCACCTCATGCTTCGCCACACCCTTTTCAAGGAGAACCTCTTCAGGGTACCTGCCCGAAGCACGCGATTCCTCAATATATTCCTGTAGTTCCCGTGAGCTCAGAATTTCGCGCCTCACGAGTCTTTCGAACTTTCTGTAATACATCCCTTTTATACTACCTGAAAGACGGAGCGGCAGGGAAGGAGCGTCCTTCGACTCCGTCTGCGCAGCCTCGAAACCGTCCCTGAAATATTCGGACTATTTTACTTGCCTTTGTCCGGCCCTGTTTTCGGGTCTGCCCCGTACTCGATCGTATTATTTTTTCCATCCTCCGATAGCGCCTTCTTGAATTCTCTTATGCTCTTGCCGAGTCCAGCACCGATTTCGGGAAGCTTTCCCGGACCGAAAATGATCAGCACAATGGCCAGTATCACGATCAGATGCAGCGGCTGAAACAATCCTTCAAACATTTTTTTACCTCCGTTCTTCCCTCTCCCTAAGCTGCTTCCGCACCCACTACAAGCACAGGACACGGGGCCCCGCTGATGACCTTATTGACGACGTCGTCGCCGATGATCTTCCTCAGCCAGTTCCTCTTCCTTGCACCCATGATGATCAGGTCGCATCGCTCTTCTTCAGCTACCTCTATTATTTTTTTCGATGCTTCTCCTTCTTCAAGCCTCGTCTTGATAAGCGCCTTTTCTGCAACGGCAGTTTCCTTCATTTCCACAATCGCCCTGCCGCCGCCGCTGTCCAACACGTCCTCGATCTTCTTTACCCCGGTGAGGTCCAAATCACCCTCATACGGGGGAATGACCTTGACGACCGTCACCCAGCATTTTTCGTCATCTGCCAGTCTGAGCCCCTGATGGAGGACCTCACGGGAACCGTTCACCGCAATAAGAACCTTTCTGTACCCTTTCATTTTAATCACCTCGCCTACCTCACGGCAAGCACGGGACAGGGCGCCCCGATGAGCACCCTCTCCGTCGTGCTTCCCATGATTGCTTTATTCACACCTCGCCACCCGTAGCTTCCCATAACGATCAGCTCTTTTTTAAGCCCGGCGGCCATCTCAATTATTTTTTCCGCCGAATGACCTTCCCTTATCTCTGTTTTGACGGAGACACCCTTCGCCGATGCCGCATCTATCGCAGCCCCGGCGATTTTCTGCGCCTCCTGATTCATGCTCTTTTGGATAGAATTAGTCCTGAAGAAACCGAGCATCTCTTCGTAACGCGGGATGACATAGAGCACGGTGACCTCTGAACCGTCGGTCTTGGAAAGACTGCACGCCTTGTCGAGCGCCTTTTTGCTGAACTCCGACCCGTCGAAGGGGACGAGTATCGACCGGTAAGCGCCGCTGCCCTCGGTGCACGCCTTCTTCACCACCAGTACATCGACAGGTGAATTCACGATGACGTGCGATGTGACGCTTCCCATAAGGAGCCGGTTTATCCCCCGCCTGCCATACGTGCCGAGCACGATCAGGTCGGCTTTCTTTTCCCTTGCCATGCTCACCAACACCTCCGGGGGCTCTCCTTCGCAAAGGATGGACTTCGCCTCTATGCCGAATTCGCGGGCGACCATCTCCTTAGTTTCGAGGCAGACTTTTTCGCCGTGCTGGAGTCGTTTTTCCATCTGCGTCGGCGCGATCCCAAACTCCTCGGCATCGAAATAGACGGCATGCACGAGGATCACATTCCCCCCGTGACGTTTGACCCAGTTCGCCGCCTCCGCGAGCGCCGCTTTACTCGGCTGGGAATCGTCAAAACCGACCAAAAGGGTTTTATACATGATTAATGGGCACCTCCGCCCTTTCGGAAGATCAGGCCTACGCCAAAGCCCGCGCCGAGGGCGGCAAGTATAGAGATAGCGCCGTATACAGCCGCGTTGCTCTTCGCCATCGTCGCCAGCGATTTCACGACTCCCACCTGTTCCACCGAAACCTTCGTCTCGGCCTGTTCCACCACCTTGTTGTTCTTTACCGCATACACGGAAACCGTATACTCGCCGGGAGAAGCCTGATAGGGCCAGTCAAGCAGGATATAATACTGTTGATTGCCTCCTTCCCGGGTCGTCGTGATCTTTCCGTAGGACGTTGCATAGAGCTTCGAAGCCGTCTTGAAGCTCACAAATTCATCGAACCATTTCTCTCTTTCGGCAGGGCTCGAAACGGGGGTCACCTCCGCATGTTTTTCGAGGGCCGAATATCCGAGCACGTATTTGTTCATCTCTTCCTCGCTCAGTATGTCGGTCAGGTTTTTCGTGCTCTCGAGGAAATAGAGCGAAGGGACGCGCTCGAAAACCAGCTTCCCGACGTTCATCCACAAGAGGCCTCCGACCTTGCCCTTTTGCCTCAAAGTCTGTTCACCTTCAGGCGATGCGATCTTGACGATCAAGTCCGTACCGGGGTCCGATACCCCTCTGACGCTGACCGTGCTCCCGTGATAGAAGAAGTCTACTGTGATGCGGTCATGGTTGGCCTTTGCCGTCAACGTAGCTGATGCAGTGCCTGCGGACAGCAGAATGGCGAACAGAAGGTATGCAAAAACCTTGAACTTTGAACCTTGAACTTTCATTAGTGGCCCCCTCCCATAGACAAGAGCAATGACGGACTCGCGGTAAGGTCATAGACAATTTTTACCGTGACAACGAGTACAATCACCGCGAGGATTATTTTCAGTTGCTCCCCCTTAAGCTTTCTGCCGAAGACCGCCCCGACCTGGGCGCCGAAAGTGGAGCCGATAAGCAGCAGTACCGCGAGCACAAAATCGACACTGTGGTTGGTGTATGCCTGAAGGAACGTCACCTCAATGCAATTGAAAAGTATCTGGAAGAGGCTCGTCCCGACCACGACGTGCATCGGCATTCTGAGGATATAGACCATCACCGGCACCATCAGGAAGCCGCCGCCCACGCCCATTACCGCAGCGAGAACACCTACGAATGAGCCGAAGATGATCGGGATGAGGGCCGAATGCGTGACCCCTGATTTTTCAAAATGCGTCTGCATCGGAAGAGATTTAAGGAACTTCGACAACCCAGACTCTTTCGCGGGCTTGCTTGTTTCGGTCTTCTTTTTCCTCATGCTCGCAAGGCTTTCAAAAAACATATAGGTGCCGACTATGCCGAGCATTAATACATAGGTCATCTTGATCACGAAATCGGCGTTGCCCATCGCCCTCAGCACTTTGATCGCCTGAACGCCGCCGAGACCTCCGACGAACCCGCCTACGAGAAGATAAAGGCCCATCTTGAAATCGACGTTTCCGACCTTCCAATGCGCATACGTGCCGGACGTCGACGCCGCAACAATCTGGTTCGAATCGGTCGCTGCTGCGACGGTCGAAGGAATACCGAACATGATTAAAAGTGGCGTCATAAGGAACCCCCCCCCGACGCCGAAAAGTCCTGACAAAAGTCCTACCGCAAGACCCAGCCCGATAGGGATGAGAATGTTAATGCTGGTCAGCGCTACTGGTAAATACAGATACATCCGAATCCTCCTTTTTTACAGATAATATTTTCTCTGCTTGTTCACGTCTGCTGCACTCATTAATGTGAATGGGCCGGCGCGAAGGCCTGCCGCGCCATGGTCACAACCGGCCTTGAGGCCGTCCTTACAAGCTTGTTCAGTTCCCTTGCCGAAACATTACCGTTGTCGGTGATGCTCGGGCTGAGAAGGACCATGTCTATGCCCGACTTCTGACCCAGAAAATCCTTGATGGCCGAAAACAGGTCGGCAGTGGCTGAATGGATATTCACGCTCACTCCAGACTCCCGGCACTTTTCTGCAAGCAGCCCGGCCTTTTTGTCCGCAGATTCTTCCGCCGCTGCTTCGCCGCCAGCCATGACATGGCGTGCCGTGTCTTGATCGCCCGCCTCGGCAAAGGTGACTGCGGTCATAAGGTCGTCGAATCTTTCCCTGAGGGTCTTCTTGTTATTGGCTATGAGGATAGATATGTCCTTATCCATCGTCTTCGCCAGATCAATCGCATAGCTGAGACCTTCATCCATGTCCTCGCTCTCGTACGTTACGAATAAAAGTTGTTTCCTCATCTTTACCTCCTGATTCTTTCCAACTTTTTGAACATAGGAATAGCACAAGCCATGCCTGATGATAACTCCTTGAAATTACGCGATAAAAAGGAGCGGCTATTTTGGCCGTTTAAAATATGGACAGCTTACTATGGGGAAAAACTGTTTTTTTAGAGAAGGCTGGCTGATATAACTACCTGTTTATAAAGTTTTTTATTAATTTCCGTGATGATACAGGAGATTTGTTAAGAAAATGAACAGCAAAAACACTATTCCTCCTTCAATATCTTCCAGAGACTCGTCCTTGATATCCCGAGGACTTCTGCCGCCTTGGTCCTGTTGCCGCCTACGATCTTGAGCACTTTCTCCGCGTACTCCTTGACGAGTTCATCCACCGTCAGCACCCTTCCCGAATCGAGTGTGTCGATATGCAGGACCTGAAGGCTGCGAGGAAGACTGTCCGGCGTAATCGTCACTCCTTTCTCGAGTATGATCGCCCTTTCGATGATGTTTTCGAGTTCCCTCACGTTTCCAGGAAAACTATAATTTAAAAGGACATCCATCGCTTCTGTGGTGAAACCGCTGATCTTCTTGTTGGCCTTCGGAAGATGTTTCTGCAGAAAATATGTGCTGAGGGGCTTGATGTCTTCCATCCGCTCCCTCAGGGGCGGGATATGGATCTCCATTACATTCAACCTGTAATAAAGGTCCTCCCTGAACCTTCCATCCGCAATCAGGCGCTTCACATCCTGATTGGTGGCGGCGACGAACCTCACGTCAACCCTGATCAACCTTGTCTCGCCCACACGGTAGAACTCTCCGTCTTCGACCACTTTCAGTAATTTCGCCTGAAGGTTCGGGGACATCTCGGCGATCTCGTCCAGAAAAAGGGTCCCCGTGTCGGCAATCTCTATCAGACCCTGTTTGGCCCTGATAGCGCCGGTAAAGGCGCCTTTACCGTGTCCGAAAAGTTCGCTGGCCAGGAGATCTTCAGTGAGCGTCGCGCAGTTGATCGATAGAAAAGGCATGCTCTGCCTTCTGCTTGTGGAATGGATGATCTTGGCAATCAGGTTCTTTCCCACCCCGCTTTCGCCGGTGAGAAGAACGTTACAGTCCGACCCCTTCATGCCCTCGATGACTGCAAGGACCCTTTTCATGCTCTCGCTCTTCGTAATGATCGGAACTTCCTTGTTCATCCCGTAGTACGTCTTCAGGGCGATGTTTTCCTTCTTCAGGGTCTTCTGTTCGCTAATCTTCTTAAGTCTGATAGCGAGCTCATCGAGATCGAAGGGTTTGGTGATGTAATCATACGAGCCGCTCTTCATCGCCTCGACCGCCGAGCCGATGCTGCCGAAGCCGGTTATAATAATCACCTCGATCTCGGGTGACCGTTCCTTAACCTTCGAGAGAAGCTCAAGGCCGGTCAGCCCCGGCATCTTGATATCGGTGATCAGCACATCGAAGTTTCCCTTTTCGGTCCTGGCGAGCGCGTCAAGACCGTCTTTTGTCCCAACCACTTCATATCCCTCTTCCTGAAGGGACTCCACAATGTTGTTCAGGGTTATCTCTTCGTCTTCGGCAACAAGAATTCTGAAAGCCATGTCATTTCGCCTTTCTCAGCATTCTTCGCATCCTTACCACTTAAACATTATCTTTATTTAATATAGAGCTTTTGTCCTTAGCCTTCATAAACAACTTTAACATTATCAGCCTTCGAAAAGCTGACTATCCATTCTTCAAAACTATATCAATATATACAGAATACCGTTAAATTATCGACTTTGCATTTGCTTAGGCAAGGTAATTCTAAAGATTGCGCCTTTACCGGATTCGCTCTCCGCCTCGATTTTGCCGTTGTGCTTTTGCACGATATTAAAGACGATGGCAAGCCCGAGCCCAGTCCCCTTGTCCTTAGTCGTATAGAATGGCTCGAATATCTTTTCGAGGGTTTCGGCGGAAATGCCTTTTCCGGTATCGGAAACCCTGATCCTAACCTCTTCCGCAGTCTCGTCGACGTTGACCTTCAACTCCCCCTCTCCCGACATGGCCTGCACTGCGTTCGTGAAGAGATTAATGAAGACCTGTTCGAGTTGTTCCTGGTCGCCATCGATAACCACCTCCTGCGGGTGAAGCTCCATACTGAACCGTATCTTCTCTATATCGACAGAGTTCCCCATATGCCGGTAGGCCCCCTGAATGAGCCTTCGGAGTTCAAGCGGTCTCATGTGGGGCTCCCTGCCGCGCGCAAATTCGAGGAGGTCTCCCACGATCTTCTTCACCCTCATTGTCTCGCTGTATATGTCGCTCAGGGACTTCTGCACAAACGGCGGGCACTCATCTCCAGCCTTCTTCAAAAGCCGCTGAGAAGTCGTAAAAATGTTATTCAGCGGATTGTTGAGCTCGTGTGCGACACCTGAGGCAAGGGTGCCGATCGCCGCCAGCTTCTTCGACTGAATGAGTTCCTTCTCCCTTTGGGCCAGTTGCTCTTCCATTTCGTTGAATTTCCCTATGAGTACCCCCACCTCGTCGTTGTCCGCCCAGTTCATTGCCGGAACTGCAAGCGGCGAAAACTTCCCCTGCCCCGTCCTTTCCACCACTTTGGTCAGTGCCTCAAGACGCCTGACCACGTTACTGATAATGAAGAGAATAATACCGATCCCTATGATCAGAAACATCGGAAAAAGGATGAGGATGGCTATCTGCGACGTGTGAATAAAGCGGTCCACCTTTGACCTCGCCCCTTTGTCCAGTTCTCTCGATATCGCGACAATGTCTTCACCGTTTCTTTTGAGTGCGCTGATATCCGCATCCAGTACCCTTAGTTCCCTGACGGCCTTGTCCTGAGAATCCAGCGAAAACACGTTTTGCAGCAGGTCGGCATTCAGTTTCGGCCGTTCGAGAAACGTCGATTCAATTAGGTCGAAGAACTTCTCATAGCGGAGATGGGAAGGCTTGATGTCCCCGAAGTCGCGCTGAAAATCCCAGAATATGACCTCTATGTTCCTGAAATTCCGCTCGTAATCCAGAATCTTATTTTCGAGGCCGGCAAGGGCGCCGGTATCGTCGAAGTGCCTGCTCTCCTCAAGGATTTTCTTTAAGTCACTGAGGTAGACAAAGACGCTTTTCAGCTCCTCGAGGTCGTTGCGAAGGAAGAAGTTTTTTTCATGCCTCCTCAACTGGAGGGATTTACTCCTGATGGTGTCGGTCACCTCGAGGTACATGATTTCTTTCTTTATCTTGATGAAGTTGACATACTCCAGCACCACAAGAATCGCGATTATGGATGCGCTGATAAAAAAGCTGAGCGCAATTTTTTTCTTCAGTAACATAGTCTTTTCCCTATGCAGGTATTCTAAGACATTATGCGTATTTTTACATCACCCTATTACTGCAGGCATGCCGGACGGAAGGAAGCGGGTGATCTCCAGCGGAAGAATGTCGTTTATCCCTATCTGTTATAATAAAGGCAGAAATTTCTAATAGGTGCATAGGTAAAAGAACATTGGATATAAGATCTCCCATCACCCCTCTCCGGGATCATAACTCCCCCTTCCCCCTCTTAATCTTAAGAGGGGGTGCCGAAGGCAGGGGCGTTACTCCAAAGGATCCCGAAACCATTCGGGATTTGGCAAAGGGAGTTTAGGAGGGATTTTTTAATCGAATGTCTTCATACTTATGAACTTGTTAATAAGTAAAAAAGAAACTCGGAAATGAGAAAAAACGTATGCATCTTTTTGTGTATCCTCTTTGCTTTCGCCGGATGCTCAAACCTCCCTGCGGAACATACCGTCGTCTCCGTCCGCAGCGGCGAGGTTAGGCTACTGATAAAAGACCTTAATGACGGCAAGGTCCATTTCTTCACCTATAAGAAAGATGGGAAACGCATAAACTTCTTTGTTCGGACCGACGGAAAGGACAACCTGTCGGCCTATTTCGACGCGTGCTACACCTGCTACAAATATAAAAAGGGTTACCGTGAGGAAGGCTCGGACCTCGTGTGCAACGAGTGCAACCTGAAGTTCAGACTCGCAGAGGAGCATTGGGACACATCACATGGCTGCTGTCCCATTGCTGTCAAGAGCAGGATCGACGGCACTGAGCTCGTCATAGCGTCAAAAGACCTGGAAAAAGGGGAAAAGCTCTTTTAATGCCATGAAAGCCGGATTCTTTCAATTCCCACCCGTCTTCGGGGACGCAACGGGCAACGTCGAAAAAGTGGGGCGCGCGCTGACCGGTAAGCAGGTTGATCTCTTAGTCCTCCCCGAACTCTTCAATACAGGCTACCAGTTCGTGTCAAAAGACGAAGTGGCCCGGCTTTCTGAGGAAGTCCCTTCCGGATTCACCACCCAAAAACTGATCGAACTCTCAAAGGAGAAGAATGCCCATATCGTGGCAGGTCTTGCCGAAAGACAGGGCAACGTTTTTTTTAATTCCGCGGTGCTGACCGGTCCGGACGGCTTTATCGGGAGATACAGAAAGACGCATCTTTTTTTCGAGGAGAACCTCTGGTTTTCAC
>JAJYLU010000021.1 GCA_021787505.1 Nitrospirota bacterium
ATCTCGTCATAGAGGTCGGATTCCTGATCGGTACGCCACTCGTCGATCGACCAGTCCTTACTTTCGCTGTGGCCCAGACAGTGGTCCTCCTTGATCTTGATGAAGAAGTCCTGGCCGCTCTTCTTATCGTGCTTCTTCATGATCGCCATGCCTATAGGATAGTAGCGGCACGTCACCGGACGGTCCGAATACACCGTGCATCCCCCAGGGGTAACGAAGGGGCAGGATTTTTCCTTGTCGTCTTTCAACTTAAGCACTACGATCGGCAGCGGCGTGCCGTCAATCGACCTCGGGACCGTATATTCCATGAGGAAATCGTGGTAGGACATGCCGAGTCTTTTCTTTAACCGGTAAATGTCATAGGGCGTGAGGTTTATCCTTATGCCGCTGCAGCACTTTGTAAAACAGCCGATACCCGGATAGCATCTGAAGTTCATCCTGTCCTTGCGGGAAAGCTGCTGCGGAACAACAACGCTCTGTGTGAGCTTGCTCTTTACTTCTTCCATCTTCCTATTAAATTCTTTTTCGTCGATCGCCATCTTTACATCCTTTCAGAAAATCACATATCCTGCCGAAATATCCCGCCGCAGGAAGTCGTCAAAAGCCGGGAAATACGAGCTACTCAGGTCCGTCCCGCGCAAAGCCGCAAGGCGCGCAAAGAAAATCAGTCTCCTGAATCGATCATCCTTTCTTTGCATTGCTCCCTTGCACGAAAATCTCTTTTTGACTAAATCATGGCAGCGTCGACTGCAATGAATACCTTTTTAATTATAACAAAAAAGCCGATCCCGATGCCCCGGGATCGGCTTTCCCTTTTTCCTACCTATCCCAAACTACTTCATCATCGGAACAATCAGCAGTGCAACGATGTTGATAACCTTGATCATCGGGTTAATTGCCGGGCCTGCCGTGTCCTTGTAAGGGTCGCCGACCGTGTCGCCCGTGACAGAGGCCTTGTGTCCATCGCTCCCCTTCTTATGCAGGACGCCTTTGTCGTCGGTAACGCCGTCTTCGAAGGATTTCTTGGCGTTGTCCCATGCGCCGCCGCCGCTTGTCATGGCGATCGCCTGGAAGAGTCCGGTCAGGATACTTCCGATAAGAACTCCGCCGAGAGCTTCCCTACCAAGGAGAAGACCTACTGCGATGGGAACCACCACCGGGATAAGAGCAGGGACCATCATCTGCCTGATAGCGCCTTTGGTGACGATGTCAACGCACTTGCCGTATTCCGGCTTTGCCTTGTATTCCATAATGCCGGGGATCTCCCTGAACTGTCTTCTCACCTCTTCCACAATGCTGCCTGCTGCCTTTCCGACAGCCTCCATAAGAAGCGATCCGAAGTAATAAGGAAGCAGTCCGCCGATAAAGAGACCCGCCAGAACCATAGGGTTCGAGAGATCAAACGCAAGAGTTGTGCCGAAAGATCTCGAATACTCCGCAAAAAGGACCAGAGCAGCAAGAGCTGCTGAACCGATAGCATACCCCTTGGTAACGGCCTTTGTTGTGTTACCGACCGCATCCAATGGGTCTGTAATATTACGGATCTCTTCAGGCAGTCCTGACATTTCCGCGATACCACCTGCGTTGTCCGTGATCGGACCGTAGGAGTCAATCGCAACAACGATACCGGTCATTGAAAGCATCGACACCGCTGAAAGGGCGATCGCAAAAAGGCCGCCCGTCAAATCAGGGTTAGTCGCAAACCCGCCACCCAATGAATAAGCGCCAAGGATTGAGGCAACAATAACAATAACAGGCGCGCCGGTCGACTTCATGCTGACCGCAAGACCTGCTATGACGTTTGTGCCGTGGCCTGTCAGGCTGGCCTTTGCTATGTGTTTCACCGGGCCATACTCCTTAGCGGTGAAGTATTCCGTTATCGCCACGATCAGGCCTGTCAATGCAAGGCCGATAAGTGCCATGAGAAAAACGTTCATCTGGGTAAATGACGGATGGGCGACTAATGAAGCCTGGGCCGATTCGCCTTTCAGGAATTGGCCTGTCACAATATAAAATGTTATTGCTGCAAGAACGCCTGCAACAGCAAGCCCCTTGTACAGGGCGCCCATGATATACTGGCTTTTACCGAGCCTTACTGCGAACGTTCCGATGATGGAAGCGATGATCGATATTCCGCCGAGGAGCAGCGGGAATTCAACCCATGCGCTGTCGGCGCCGAAAACGGTCTTGGCAAGGAGCATTGCTGCAACAAGCGTGACCGTGTATGTTTCATAAAGGTCGGCTGCAATACCTGCGCAGTCACCAACGTTGTCGCCGACGTTGTCAGCGATAACCGCAGGGTTTCTTGGATCGTCTTCAGGAATTCCTGCTTCAACTTTTCCAACGAGGTCGGCGCCTACGTCAGCAGCCTTTGTATAGATACCGCCTGCGATACGGGCGAACACGCTCATCAGCGAGCAACCGAATCCGAGTCCTACCAGTGCATGGAATGCCATCTCAGGGTCCGCCGCCTTTGCTATTGTATAAAAACCGGCAAGACCTATGATGCCTAGACCAACGACCATAACACCTGTCACCGAACCGCCCTTGAAGGCAAGGCTAAGTGCAGCCTGGAGCCCCCTGCCGGCTGCCTGTGTCGTACGTACGTTGGCCCTGACAGTGACCCACATTCCTACAAAGCCGGCGAGTGCGGAACCTACCGTGCCGATCACAAAGCCTATGCCAGTCCAAATCCCGAGTCCAAATGCTACGATTAAAACAACCAGGATAACAGCCACCATTGCGACAGTTTTATACTCACGGGCTAAAAATGCATATGCGCCCTCTTTCACCGCATTGGATATCTCCTGCATCTTGGCATTCCCTGCGTCCTGCTTCGATACCCACATTGCGGTCATCACGGCGTATATTACGCCTAACAGACCGCAACCTAAGGCAAAAAGTATTGTTTGACTCATTAAATTCCTCCTTTTTCTATTTTTCGGGAACGTATGAATGCTGCGAACTCCCTCAAAGGCTCAAAAGATCCTCTGGCCGTCACCTCCTTTGTAAGCAACAAACTGATAACCTCGACTCTGTCAATGTAAAACTGTTCAACCGGGATACTTATCCGAAATGTAGTCCTTCAGGTAATGATTTTCCGCCCTGAGATCTGTGACCTGTGCCTTCACCACATCCCTTATGGACAACATCGCGACGATTCTGTGGTTTTCGATCACGGGGAGATGTCTTATCCTGTTTTTAATCATAATTGTCGTTACGTAGCAGAGGTCGTCGTCGACCTCTGCGATAATGAGGTTGCCGCTCATCACCTCCGAAACCTTGATGTCGTTGAAGTGACGGTCGGCCTTCCGGGTCCAACACTTGATCACGTCCCTCTCGGTGAACATCCCCACGGGTCTTTCGCCGTCGACAACAACCAGCGCGCCCACCTCATGCTCGACAAGCAGGTTCACCGCATCGGCGACAGTCTTGTCCTTGCCTATCGAAAAGATATGCTTTCCGCTCGCCCCCAATACTTCCTTTACTGTTGCCATGTTCTCGCTCCTGTTCTTTTCACTACGTGGGCAATCCCCTTATGCAATCTCTTTGTCCCTGCCGGTGCTCTTCGCGAATACAAGGGCTGTCGTCCGGTAGACCATATGCGCCATCTTCGAAAAAGGCGCGTAGGCGAAGAGGAAAAATATTGCCACAAGATGGATGAAATACACGGGGTATGCGAGGATCGCGACCCCCAGCAGTCTCAGCAGCTCGCTCAGGATACCGGTAACGACGATCGTCAGCACTACGCTGATGAAAAGCCAGTCGTAATAGCTCCCGATGCCCGCCTTAGGGGCGTTCTTCATCCTGTTTGAGATCACCCAGGATATCCCGAGAAGAAGTCCGATGGCGCTCGCGTTGCCGAGGATCTTCATCGGGTCATAGAGCGGATAGGGCGACGGACGCTGAAGTCCGTAGAGATAAAAGATCGCCCATGTCGTCGTGATGGCAAGACCCACAAAGCCATAAAAAACGAAGAGATGGGACTTCGACCTGTCAACAGTAACATCGCATTTCTTGAACTTCTTGTGCGCGAGAAATTCCGCAATCGTCGCAGTAATGGCGTTGAGGATGGAGCCTTTGGGCTTTCCGTTGACCGCCGACAGGTCTTTCCAGTACCTCGTGATGCCCATGAAGAAACCGAACACCGCGAAGAGCGCAGCGAGACCAAAAATTGTATCGATGATGGGGACAGGCATCAATCTCTCGGCATAAACAATCCGTTCACTGGAGGACATCGCCTCCAACAGATTTCCCGGGCGGGTGCTGCCTTCGAGATATTGCAGGGGGATCAGCTGCGCAACGTATGGGGCAACTATGCCGAACAGCACGACAGGCAGCGCGAGCAGGAAAATAAGGAATTTGGGGTCGCCCACCATCCTTCCGAGAAAGCTCGGGAAAGAATAATGCTCGATGCTCAGTTTGCGTATCGCTCCCAGCACTTCACCGGGCTTTGCTCCCCGCGGGCAAAAAGCGGTGCAGTCGCTGCACTGGTGGCAGAGCCAGATATCCGGGTTGGCAAAGAGCTTATCCTTAAGCCCCCACTGCGCATGGATCATCTCTTTCCTCGGGAAGGGCTTGTCGTCCGGCGTCACGTTACAGACGACGGAGCAGGTCGCGCACTGGTAGCACTTCTTGAGCGACTCCCCTCCGGAGTTCACGATCTTTTTTACAAAATTTAAGTCGGGTGTGATTAATTTGCCTTCAGCCATTTATTACCTCCTAGAATCCCTTCATCGGGTTGAAGCCCACGCCTTCTATCACTTCGACGAATTTGCCGATCGCCTCGGGGATCTTCTCATATTCGTCTATCGAGAACTGGATCTGCTGCACCCTTACCGGCTCCAGTCTCAGCTTCCCGAGGGTCTCGGCCACGTTGTCCATCCTCTTGTTGCAGAGCTCGCTCCCCTTGACGAAATGGCACTGATAGTCATCGCCGTATTTGCATCCGATCAGGAGCACGCCGTCGTTTCCTTTCGACATTGCATCAGCGATCCAGATGGTGTTTACGGAGCCGAGACATCTCACCGGTATAAATCTGATGTCGGCCGAATATTTCAGTTTATGCAGACCGGCCATGTCGAGGGCAGGATAGGCGTCGTTTTCGCAAACAAAGGCAACGATCCTGTATTTCTCTTCGTCCTCATCGGGGACGTTGATCGCCTTCACCATCGAACCGATCATATCGATATGGTAGTTCTTGAAAGAGATGATCCTCTCGGGGCACGCACCCATGCAGGTACCGCATCTTCTGCAGCGCGTGGGGTTCGGTTTCGGCGTTCCCTTTTCATCGTCATCGAGCGCGCCGAAAGGACATTCTTCAGTACATCTCTTGCACTGCGTACAACGCTGGAAGAAGAACTCGGGGAAAGACATATCCCCGGAGCGCGGATGCACCGACATTCCGCGGTTCACGGACTCGAGACACTGAATCGCCTTGAGGGCCGCACCCGTGGCATCTTCGATACACTCGCCGTTGGTCATCGTCTGCCTGACATTTCCTGCCGTATAGATGCCTGTCCTCCTGGTTTCGTAAGGGAAGCATATGTAATTCGAATCGGCATAGCCGTTGAAGAGCTCAAGGTCCCGGAATGCGGGCCCCTGGCGATAGGCGAGATTGATCACCGGTTCGAATTGCGTCTCGGGCGTCATGCCGGCAGCCAGCACTACCATGTCGACATTCACCGCGACGTTTTCTCCCAGGATTGTGTTATCGACTTCGACCGTCAGACTCTTGTCGCCGTTTTCGGTGACCGACTTGACCTCGCCCCTCGACAGGAAGATGCCGGGATTGTTCTGTGCGCTCTTATAGAAGTTCTCATAATGCCCGGGTGTGCGCATATGCTTGTAAAAGATATACGCCTTCCCGTCCGAATAGTCTTCCGTCAGATAGTTCGCCTGCTTCAGCGATATCATGCTCGTAACGGACGAGGCATAAGGGAAGTCGCTGTCGTCCCCGTTCAGCCCGGGACTCTGGATAAAGGCAATAGTCTTTGCAGCCTTGCCGTCGGAGGGCCTGACAATCTTGCCCTTGGCTGCAGCCTCTTCCAGCATGGTGTTAGTGATCACGTTGGCGAATTTTCCAAAGCCGAGATGCTCGAATTGTGAGGGGTCCGCAGGCCTTCCCCCGGCGGCAACGATCACCGAGCCGAAGACCTCCGCATCGGGATCGGAGGTGAGAATATCTTCGCACTTCACCATATCTGCAGGAAGTTCCACCTGCTCCTCTGCCGGTTTCTCCGCTGCTTCCGCGGGTTTGTCCTTCGCCTCTTCTTCTTTCTTTTTCGGAGCTATGTCCCATTTGGATTTTGTGCCTGCCGGTTTAAACGATACGGCGAACTGGCCCGGCGCGCCGCTGATCCGTGCGATCTCGGTGTTCGTCCTGACCGTGATCTTGGAATGGCCCGTTACGGCCTTTATCTTGTCCTGAATATTCGTAGACTCCGACTGCATGTAGGGCGCCTTCGTCGGTATCTGCTTCCTCTGCTTCGCCGCGTAGCCTCCAAGCTGCGCCTCCCTTTCCACGATGGTCACGGGATATCCGGTGTTTGCGGCTTCTATCGCCGCAGTCAGACCGGTGATACCCCCGCCGATTACCAGGATACTCTTTTCGACATTTTCGAGCAGGTAGGGATCGACCTGGTTCATCTTCTGCGCCTTGACTATGCCCATTCTCAGATAGTCTTCGGCGAGCATCTGGGTATCGTCGTTGCGCTGGGTCTCTTCTTTTACTACCTCTTTCCCGTCTGCATCTTTTGTCTTGACCTTCACCTGTTTTGTCCAGTCATGGCTCCAGACTACCTGCTCTCTGATATTTACCCTCTCGACGATATTGGCCGCACCGAAATCGAAGACATCATACTTGACCCTTCCGGAACAAGCGGCGACGACGACGGTGTTGACGCCTTCGGCCTCCATGTCCTTCTTTATCGTGCCCACGCCTTCCTCGCCACACAGGGCCGGATGGGTCTTGCAAATCGGAATCTTGTATTCTTTGGTAGCGATAAGGGAAAGCTTATCGAGATCCAGGCCTTCGCCTATCGAGCATCCACCGCATATATATACACCAAGTTTTTTCTCCATCTATGTTACCTCCTCACCATTTGAATGGCCTTTAGAGCCGTACCCGTCGCCGTCTGTCCTGACGACATGACGTCCGACGGTTTCTTCACGCACCCTGTGGCCAATATCTCTTCCGATATAACAAAGCTGTTATCGTCGTACTTCGCGTTGCCCGGGACCTTAACCTGGGCGGTCGAGGGCTCCATGCCGGTAGCGAGGACGACCATCTCGTGGCGGGCCTGTATCTTCTTGCCCGAAAGAGTGTCTTCCACCGTGACGATTACGTCCTTCGTGGCTGGGTCCTCCTCTATCTTCGCCACCTTCCCCTTAAGAAAAGAGACGTTCCCGTCCGCCTTCACCTTGTTATAAAACTTTTCATACCTGCCGGGGGTCCTTAGGTCTATATAGTAGATCGTCGCCTTGGATTCCGGATTTGCCTCACGTATGTAGGTAGTCTGCTTCAAGGAAGCGAGGCAGCATATATATGAACAGAACGGAAGATGATTTTCGTCCCTTGATCCCGCGCACTGTACGAATGCGATATTATTGACAACCTTGCCGTCAGATGGCCTCACGATCTTACCGTTTGTGGGTCCGTTTACGGCAGCGAGCCTTTCCATCATCATATTGGTAATAAGGTTCTGCACTTTACCGAAAGACAGGTTGGTCATCTTCGTCGCGTCGTATGGGTTCCATCCCGTGGCCCACACTATGGAGGCCACCTTTATATTGAATGTCTTTGGTTTGTCATCGAGATCTATCGCATTATAAGGGCATGCGTCCTTACACTTCTGTGCTGCGCCGGTCCCGATAATCGAAGGATCAAGTACGTATCTCTGTGGGAAAGCCATTTCATGAGGAAGATATGCGGCCTTCCTTTTGTCCATGCCGAAATTGAAGGTGTTCGGGATCTGAACATCGCATGCCTCAGCGCATTTGCCGCAGCAGGTACAATTATTGTTTACATACCTGGGTGTCTGCTTGAGTGCAACATCGTAATTCCCCGGACCGCCCGATATCTTTTCAACTTCCGTAAGGGTAAACCATTTAACAAGATTGTTCTTCTTAATCCTCTGGAAATTAATCTCCAGGCCGCAGGTCGGCGGGCACAGCTTAGGGAAGTACTTGTTAAGCTGGGCAACCCTGCCGCCCAGATAAGGGTTTCTTTCAACAATAAATACTTCGTATCCCACCTCTGCAGCTTCAAGCGCAGTGGTGATACCGCTGATTCCTCCCCCAACAACCAGAATCGTTCCTGATTCGGGGGTTCCGGTCTTCTCATCCGCCATTTTATTCCTCCCTGTTGCTTCGGTTAACTTGCAGTATTTCAATGGTGAAGGACCGAATCATCGGCCTTTCATTATACTAACATTTCCGTTCAGGAAAGCCGCTGTCGTATATCCCTGATTCTTCTCCAGCCTGCAAGCTGGGCGGAGAAATTCAAGACCTGAATCCCTCCGCCTAACCGGCAGACGCCTAATCTGCGTGTGCCCAGGAGCCTATACGGCCCTGGGCACACACATGAAATCAACTTCTTGCTGATCCGGATTAGTCAGGTATTATCTGGATGTAATCCTTCTTGAATACCGACCATTCCTTCTTGGCAGGATCATACTTCGAGTTCACAAAGCACTTCCAGTTCTTCTCGTCTACGAGGTCGAAGTCAGACCTGTAGTAGAAGCCCGGATACCTTGACTCTTCCCTGAAGAGGATATGCCTGAGATGTGACTCGACGGTGCCGAGCCTGTGGTAGTTCTCCCAGGCCCTTAGCAGCTCGTGGAGGTCGCCAGCAGCCATCTTCTCGGAGTCTTCCCTGAGCATACCGAGGAGGCTGAACGCCCTGTCAAGCATCGCCTTGCTGGTAACGTAGGAGGTTGCTATTCCCGCGCCGTACTCGTCCGTAATCTTCATGAGCCTTCTCTGGAAGCCTGCCGGCTTGATATAGTTCGGGTTTACATCGGCGGCTGTAGACTTCTGGTAGTGCTCCATGAAGGTCTTGACCGGCTTATAGACGATGTCCGCAAGTTCTTTCGCGCTCTGGTTGAGTGTCGGTTTGAAATCCTTGTTGTCCGCGAAGAATCTGGACATTGACTTTGCCACCTGTCTACCTTCTGCGTGTGAACCGGAGGAGAATTTGTGGCCTGACGCGCCTGTGCCGTCGCCTGCGGTGAAGAGGCCGTTTACGGTGGTCATGCCTTTGTAGTTCTTGCCCTTGTAAGGGATCTTGTATGCATCCGGAACCCAGTCTTCGTTCGGACCGGCAACCCATATGCCGCAGCAGCCGGAATGCGAACCGAGGAGATAGGGCTCGGTCGGCATGATCTCGGAGCCGACCTTCTCAGGCTCAGTGTTGGTGCCTGCCCATAGGCCTGCCTGGCCGACCGACATATCGAGAAAGTCTTCCCATGCCTCTGCCAGAAGGTGTTTCACTTCCTTCGGGGTCATGTTTGCGGAAAGGTTCTTCAACGCGGTAGGCGTATCCATATAGATCGGACCTCTGCCTTCCCTCATCTCTTTGAGCATGAGATGGTTTCTGAGGCAGGAAGCGGGTACTTTCGCCAATCCGTATGGAGGATACTGCTTGAGCATTTCAGCGTTTGTAGCCATGTAGTTTTCGCCGAGGGTATTGGTTGCCTTTGCTTTGAAGAGGAGGAACCATGCGCCGACAGGGCCGTAACCGTCTTTAAATCTTGCGGGCACGAACCTGTTTTCCATCATGGTCATCTCTGCGCCGACTTCCTGGCACATGGTGTAGGTGGAGCCTGCGTTCCATACAGGATACCAGCATCTGCCCATGCCTTCACCGGTCGACCTCGGCCTGAATACGTTGACCGCACCGCCGCATGCTACGAGCATTGCGTTGGCCTTGATAACATATACTTTATTTTCCCTGACGCTGAACCCGACCGCGCCGGCGATCCTGTTCGGCTCATTCTTATCAAGGACGAGCTTCACGATGAAGCACCTTTCGATGATGTTCTCGGAGCCGAGGGCAGCCTTTGCCGCTTCTGCGACAATCCTCTTGTAGGACTCACCGTTGATCATGATCTGCCAGCGGCCTGAGCGGACAGGCTTTGTTCCGATCTTGAGGATAGGGGCGCCCTGGGCGCCGTCAACGGTCTTGCCGTCTTCGAGGGTCTTCCATATCGGGAGGCCCCACTCTTCGAAGAGATATACCGACCTGTCGACGTGTCTGCCGCAATCGAAGATCAGGTCTTCACGAACGATGCCCATGAGGTCGTTTCTGATCATGCGGACATAGTCATCAGGGGTGTTCTCGCCGAGGTAGGTATTGATCGCGGAAAGTCCCTGCGCGACCGCGCCGCTTCTTTCGAGGGCCGCTTTGTCGCAAAGAAGGATCTTTGTACCTTCAGGCGCCCACTTCTTTATTTCATAAGCTGTTCCGCATGCCGCCATGCCGCCGCCGACGATAAGGATGTCGGTATCGAGCTCGACGATAGCGGGATCTAATGTTGCCGGTAATTCTCCAGCTGGCTTATTCGGTAATGCCATGTTTATTTTCCTCCTGTTTATTTTTTTGAAGTAATAATTATTTACCGTGAATCGCTATCGGCCTTTTGAGCGTTACGTTATCGACCTCTTCGTCGGAAAGTCTCTCGGTCGCGAGGTCTTTACCTTTGTGAGCTGCGTTCTTCGGGTCGATCGAGCCTTCAGGGGTCGTCCTGATCGGGAACTTGAACCTCTGCAGGTTGCCGTTCCTGAACTGGATCGTCCACATGATCGAGTCGGAACTCATCATCGGCTGAACAATTCCGCCCAGAGGAACGATGTCTGAGTAAGGCCTTACCGAGATCGCGCCCTGGGGGCAGATCTTAACGCAGGAATAGCATTCCCAGCACTGGTCAGGCTCCTGATTGTAAGCCTTCATCGCCTCAACGTTCAATACCATTAAGTCGCTCGGACAGATGTACATGCATGCGGTCTTCTCGCCGCCCTTGCATCCGTCGCACTTTGCGGGATCCACAAAACTTGGCATATCTCTAAACCTCCTGTTTGAATTAG
>JAJYLU010000022.1 GCA_021787505.1 Nitrospirota bacterium
TTTAAGGAAAAACCCTTCAGGCGTGAAGAGAGAGCTCGATAACCTCGAAAAAATGGGAATAGTAACCAGCAAGAGGGTGGCGAACCTCAAGTATTTTCAGGCGGAGAAGAAATCCCCTCTTTTTTCAGAACTAAAGAGCCTTATCGCCAAGTCCTTAGGTGCAGCCGGTGCCCTCAAGGCCGCACTGAAAACGTCCGGGGCAAAAATTGCGTTCATATACGGTCCATATGCCGAAAGTGAAGATGCGGATACCGTCGATCTCCTGATCGTCGGGCCGGCCGCTTCTCTCAGTATTGATGGATTCAAGGATATTGAAGAAAAGTTCGGGAAGAAGATCAACCCCACTATCCTGGATGAGAGTGAGTTTAAAAGTAAAAGGGACAGCGGGGACCCCGAATTGGAGAAGCTCCTGTCAGGAAACAAGATTTTATTGACAGGGAAGCTTTAACTTAATCTTCCCCGGCCTGCCGGGGATGGAAAGGTGGTGAAGAAGATGGCAGTAAAAAAGGCAGCAGCAAAGAAGCCGGCAGCAAAGAAGGCAGCCCCGAAGAAGGCGGCAGCTAAGAAGAAAAAATAAGTTAGTTGAAGATTACTAAGGGCTGGGGAACCGTCATTCTCCAGCCCACTTTTTTTCGTGTTTATATTAGCACAGACAGCGGCAATTTGGTAATATTTTTTTGATTTTGCCCGTAACTAACCGCTGTTTAGGTATTTATTTGCAGCAGCGGACTGATCGGGATCGGTTCTTCCAGTATCAAATCCCAGGCCTCGGGAAAGGCAAGCAGCTTTTTCAGGAATTTTATATTTGCAGAATGCCCCGACCTGTTCGCAATAATATGACCGTAGATCGGGAAACCTAGAATTGCCAAATCTCCGATGGAATCAAGCACCTTATGCCGAACAAACTCATCCTTGAACCTCAGTCCCGATGAGTTCAATACCCCGTTTTCGCCGAGTATGATGGCATTGTCGAGCGATCCGCCCTTCGCAAGGCCGTTTGTCCGCAGGTACTCGATGTCCTTGAGAAAACCGAAGGTCCTTGCAGGCGCAATTTCCCTGGCAAAGCTCTCCTCATTGATCTCGAGACTAAGCCTCTGTTCTCCGAAGCCATAGTGGTTGAAATAAATGCTGTAGGTAATCCTTCTGCCGTCGTAAGGGAGAGCCGCCACCTTCGCATTGCCGTCGTCAAATATTATCGGCCTCCTGATCCTCAGATATGGTCTCTTCTTCCCTTGTTTTGCAATCCCTGCCCTCAATAGTATGTTTATCAGTTCTGTCGAACTTCCGTCCAGGATCGGGATCTCCGGCCCGGCCACTTCAATAACGATATTGTCTATGCCGAGGCCGGCAAGGGCAGCCATAATATGCTCGACAGTCCTTATCTTGGCCCCGTCCTGGCCGATAGTAGTCGCAAAGGCCGTATCGATGACCGACCCCACATGGGCCTTGATCACTGTGTTTTTGTCGCTCCGGATGAAGGTAATGCCGGTGTCCCTCGATGCAGGCTTCAGCACCACCTTGGAGTGCCTGCCGGTGTGCAGACCGATTCCCTCAAAGGAGACTTCGTTCTTTATCGTTCTCTGTGTGCGCATATTAATCAAAAATTTAGATAAGCAATATAAATGCCAGCCGCTTTTTCTTATTTTTCAAGGAGCGACTTATTTTGCGGTGTAGATAATTATCCTCACTTGTACAAACCTCGACACAGCGCACAAACAATAATAGCTGTCAGCAAGCCGGAAAGGGACGACCCCGGAGAGTTCGCGGCAATGTCCTAATGATATGCGCCGCCAACGACGATTTCGGGGATCCGTATTGTGGGCATCGCATCGGAGACAGGCACCCCCTGCGCATCCTTCCCGCAGGTACCGATAGAAAACCCAAGGTCATCGGCCACCATATCAATGGACTGAAGAACTTCCGGCCCATTGCCCGTGAGCGTCGCCCCCCTTACCGGCTCTCCTTTCATGCCGTTTTCGATCAGGTATCCCTCCTGCACATCGAACACAAAATCGCCGGTGACCGTGTTCACCTGTCCCCCGCCCATCTTTTCGACGAAAAGCCCTTTTTGGAGTGACCGCAGGACCTCTTCCGGCGGCAAGTCCCCCTCTGTGATGAACGTGTTGGACATCCTCGGGATAGGCCGGTGGCGGTAAGATTCACGCCTGCCGTTGCCGGTAGAACGGTTCCCTTCTTTCATGGATGAAAGCCTGTCGTACATGTAGCTCTGCAGGCTCCCTTTGTTCACCAGGACCGTACGCTGAGACAGGGTCCCCTCATCATCGAATCTGTATGAGCCCCTTTTGCCGGGGAGCGTCGAGTCATCGACGACCGTGATGAGACGGGAAGCCACCTGAGTGCCGATCTTGTCAGAGAATACTGAAAGTTTCTGCCGGGCAAGGTCAGCCTCGAGGCCATGACCGATCGCCTCGTGGATTAGTGTTCCGCCGGCATTTGAAGAGATGACGACCGGCATCCTTCCCCCGGGAGCTTTTCCGGCGCCCAGCATCATCACCGCGCGTTTCGCGGCCTTCAGTCCCGGCCCGTGCAGTCCGACTTCGTCAAAGAGTTCGAAACCCATGAGCCCCCCGACGGTCTCATACCCGGTCTGAATGACATCGCCATGGACCGCAATTACCTGGACAACTCCGGTCGTATAAACCCTGTCGTCCTCCGCGAGAAACCCTTCTGAGTTTGCGATCTGTACCTTCTGGACAGAATCGCGGTATATCGCAGTCACCTGTTTGATCTTGTCGTCGAACCGTGCCGCATGGTTGGCTTCCCTCACAAGGCGGATCTTTCTGTCGATGGAAACCGTTGAGGGAGGAATGCGGATCGCGAACGCAGCAGGCGGCCTGATCGGCCTCAGGTCGATAGGAGCGTCCGCGGCGCCGGCCGCTGCGGCCTTGCTGGTCTCGCGGGCCGCCTGCAGCAACGCTCCTTGAGAAAGATCGTTGCTGAAGGCATACGCGGTCTTCCCCTTATGGATGAGGCGTATGCCGACACCCTCTTCTTCGCCCGTGATCACTTTCTCGATCCTGCCGTCTTCGAGGACGACAGAGGTCTGAGTGCGGTGTTCCACGTACACGTCGGCATATTCACCCCCTCGCGAGAGGGTCTCCCTAATCAGCCTCAGGAGCAGTTCTTTATCGATCAATTTTGTCTCACATGAAGGGATTGCCCGATTTACCGTCGAAATGCCGGTTGCATTTATTATACACTATTATGGAATTACGGACGGGCCGGGCAGGAGACCCGTGGAGAGGAGAGAGGATATGCCGTTGCTGGGAGTGATCGGCGGAAGCGGATTGTATGACATACCGGAACTGGAGGTCACGAATACGGAAAAGGTCAGCACACCATACGGCGACCCCTCCGACGCTTACCGGATAGGAAAATTGGCGGGGCGGGAAGCGGCCTTTCTTCCACGACACGGCGCGGGACATCACCTGCAGCCCCACAAGATAAATTACCGGGCGAACCTCTGGGGCTTCAGGGAACTCGGCGTCGAGAAGATCGTTTCGGTCTGCGCCACGGGCGGGATAAATCCGGAAATGGGCCCGGGAACGATTGCGGTCCCGGACCAGATTATCGATATGACAAGCGGCCGGATGTCAACCTTCTATGACGGAGACGAGGTGGTCCACGTTGATTTTACGCGGCCCTTCTGCCCGGATATGAGAAACTTCGTGTGCGAAGCAGCGGCCGGCGCGGGTCTCACGGCGGCTGTGTCCTGCGTATATATCTGCGTGAATGGACCGCGTCTCGAAACGGCTGCGGAAATCAGGACCTTCGCGGCATGGGGCGCGGACATGGTCGGCATGACGCTCATGCCTGAGGCGTGCCTTGCAAGGGAGTTGGAAATGTGTTTTACTTGTATAGCGGTCGTTACCAATGCCGCCGCCGGAATCGCGGCGAAGAAGCTTACTGCGAAAGAGGTGCTGGAAACGATGAAGGCGACAGAAGGGAAAGTGCGACTGCTGCTCGCGCAACTGTTCTCTCTCGAACTGCGGACTTCTTCCTGCACGTGCAATCAGGCACTGAAAGAGGCAAGACTATAGGCGATGCAGACGATCCTGCTGGTTGAAGACAAAGACTCGATGGCGCAGATGTTGAAAGAGACGCTCGAATCGGAAGGATATACGGTTGTCATCGCCAGGGACGGACAGGAGGGGATACGCCAGGTAAGGGAGGGTCACCACGATCTCGTCCTGTCGGACCTCAAGCTGCCCAAGAAAGACGGTATCGAGGTGCTCAAGACGGCGAAGGCCGAGAACCAGCTTACACCGGTCATCGTCATGACCGCTTTCGGCACGATCGAGACCGCGGTTACCGCCATGAAAGAAGGGGCGTTCGATTTCATCACGAAGCCTTTTGATACCGACCACCTTCTGCTGCTTATCCGGCGGGCACTTGAAACCCAGAGGTTGCTGACCGAAAACATCCTTCTCAAGGACGAGTTGGCAACGAAATTCGGTACGCCGAAGATCATCGGAAAGAGCGCCGGCATTATGGAGGTGGCGCAGAAGGTCCAGAAAGTCGCTCAGGGGAAGACGACGGCACTCTTGCTGGGGGAGAGCGGCACAGGGAAAGAGCTCTTTGCGCGGGCGATCCATAATCTCAGTCCAAGGAGCCAATATCCATTTGTGCCGATAAACTGCGCTGCCATTCCGAGAGAGCTTCTTGAAAGCGAACTGTTCGGGCACGAAAAAGGATCTTTTACCGGCGCCGACGCGAAGAAGATCGGCAAATTCGAGCTTGCCGACAAAGGGACGATATTCCTGGATGAGGTCGCCGAGATGGACCTCTCGCTCCAAACAAAACTTCTGAGGGTCATTCAGGAGGGCGAGATCGAGCGGGTCGGAGGGCTGCGGGCGGTCCCCATAGACGTACGGATCGTCGCCGCCAGTAACAGGAATATCGAAAAGGCCGTGGAAGAGAAGGCCTTCAGAGAGGACCTGTATTACCGGCTGAACGTCTTCCCGATCGTAATCCCTCCCTTGAGGGAACGGCAAGACGATATCCCGCTGCTCGCCGAATATTTTATTGCCAAGTACTCCGCCGAACTGAAGACGCAGGTGAAGAAGATTGCGAAAGAGGCCATGGACCTGCTCATCAACTATCCATGGAAGGGCAACGTGCGGGAGCTCGAAAATTGCATGGAAAGGGCTATTATACTCTGTGACGGGGAGATTATTCTGCCAGAGTATGTCACCCTCAACCGGAAACTCGCGATGGAAAGCGTGCTGCAGAGTTTTTCGGTGGAGGGCCCTCTGGAGGAGACCGCCAGGGAGGCGGTTAGATTTGTGGAGACACAGAGGATAACGCGTGCGCTGAAAGAGACGAAAGGCAATAAAAGCAGGGCGTCCGAACTGCTTAGGGTGAGTTATAAGACCCTACTCACGAAAATAAAGGAGTACGGCATAGAGTCGTAGGCCCTTCCCTGGCGTATCTTGACAGTATTAAGTGCTCGGAATTATAATAAAAAATGGGTAAATTGCGTTTTATTTCATTATTCTTTCTCCTTGCCTGGTCGCTTGCGGCCATCTCGTGCCGTACGGCGGTGACAAAGACCGATCGCGGGGCTGAAGAGACTTCGGCCGGACTGAGCGTCGAGGAACAGGACAAGAGGGCGCTGGTACTTTTTCAGAAGGCTTTCGATATCCTCCAAAGCTCCGACAGGAAGGCTGCTGTCCCGAAAATGGAGACACTGTACCGGGAAATCATAGATAAGTATCCGAAGGCGGCGCTGACCCAGGAAGCATATTGGCGGCTTGTCCTCATATACCTTAGAGATTATGATCCTCCCGCATTCGAGAAAGCGGAAGCGGCATACAAGGACTTTGTTCAGAAATATCCCGGCTCGCAGTTCGGGCGGGAGATGGAGGGAGACATTTCGGACGCCTATTACCGGAGGGGCAAATGGGAGAGCCTCATGAAGTTTTATACGCCTGCAGTGAGGCAATACATAGAGAAGGGAACGCTCGCAAGGCCTCATGACATGTTCATGTACGCGGAGGCGAAGATGAATCTCGGGGACACGGTCGAGGCGGTGAAGGGGTACAAGATTGTTATTGCTCGCTTCCCTGAGTCCCGCGAGGGCTCGATGGCGAAGCAGAGACTCGAAGCTATAGAAAAGACGAAGAAAACACAATAAAGGTTCCGGAGGTTTTAGTGTCAGGACATTCGAAATGGTCTCAGATAAAGCATAAGAAGGCGCACACCGACGCCAAAAGGGGGAAGGTCTTTACCAAGATCGTAAAGGAGATTTCCATCGCGGCGAGACTCGGTGGCGGAGACCCGGACGGCAATCCGAGGCTGCGCGCTGTGATCGAGAAGGCAAAGGAAGTAAATATGCCGCATGACAATGTAAAAAAAGCCATCATGAAGGGGACGGGGGAATTGCCGGGGGTCAATTACGAAGAATTCGTCTATGAAGGATACGGTCCCGCCGGTGTGGCGATCATGATAGAGGTGTTGACCGACAACAAAAACAGGACGCTGCCGGAGATCCGCCATATCCTCTCCAAGCACGGCGGGAGCCTCGGTGAGACTGGCTGCGTTTCGTGGATGTTCGACAAGAGGGGTTACATTCTTGTCAACAAGTCGAAGGCCTCTGAAGACGCCCTGATGTCAGTGGCCCTGGAGGCCGGGGCCGAAGACATGAAGAACGACCCGGCAGAAGAGAACTATGAGATCATCACCGCGCCCGAGGATGTTTCCAGGGTGAAAGAGGCGGTTGAAAAAGCGAAAATCCCGGTCGGGTCCGCCGAGGTGACGATGCTGCCGAAGAGCTACGTGGTCCTCGATGAAAAGGCGGCCGACCAGACGATACGGCTCATGGATGCCCTCGAAGAGAACGAAGATGTCCAGAACGTGTATTCCAATTTCGACATTCCCGACGAGGTCGCCGAGAAGGCGGCAAGATAGCCTCCTCCATGAAGAGAATTCTTGAGATCGTTATTGAAATAATGACGTTACCGGGATTATCATAAACTCAAGATGTCCATCTCGATAGGGGCCGCCTTCAAAAGAAAATTCCTCACGGGTCTGTTTGTCTCGATACCGGCGGTCTTTACCATTTTTATCATAGGGAAGTTTGTCGGGTTCGTAGACAGTTTTCTCGAACCATTCTATTATCAGATCCTCGGGTATCATACCCAGGGGCTCGGTTTTATTTCGGCGATCATCATTATCTTTCTTATCGGGGTTGTCTCGACGAACGTCTTCGGGAAGAAGATCATAGGATTTCTGGAACGCATCTTTCTGAAGATCCCCGTGTTCAAGGGATTTTATACGGCGGTAAAGCAGCTTGTCGACGCGTTTTCGCCGGGAAACAAGAGCGTCTCATTCAAGAAATTTGTCATTATCGAATATCCGCGGACCGGCTTGTTCGCCTTCGGCTTTCTGACCAAAGAATGTACGATCAGGAAAGAAAGGAACGGCAAGGAGTCCTGTCTCCGTGCGGTCTACGTTCCGACTAACAACCTGTATCTCGGGGAGATTGTCCTTGTAAGCGAAAGCGACGTGTTCTACACCAATATCCCTATCGATGAGGGGATCAAGATCATTCTCTCCGGCGGAATCGCAGCTCCGAACATGATCGGGGAGGCGAACGAGTGAGCACGGCCTGCGTTGTCCTTGCGGCCGGTCTTGGAAAAAGGATGCGCTCGGACATCCCGAAAGTGCTGCATCCTGTCTGCGGTATCACGATGATCGAGTGCGTCCTGGGCGCAGCTAAGAGGTTCCGTCCCGAGAAGATAGTGGTCGTGGCCGGCAAACACCTCGATGTCATCAGAAAGTCCCTAGGGAATAATGAGGTTGCGTTTGCACTCCAGAGGGAGCCAAAGGGTACCGGGCACGCGCTCCTCTGCGCCAGGTCTGAACTGGGAGATTTCAGGGGAACGGTTCTTGTGCTTAACGGCGATACCCCCCTAATCTGCCACGAGACGATCAGGCAACTTCTGCGTCTGCACCGGAAAGAAAGAAACGGCCTCTCGGTGCTCTCTTTCGAGGCCGCGAACCCGAAGGATTACGGCAGGGTGGTGAGAGACGAAACAGGAAGGGTCACGTCGATTGTCGAAGACAGTGACGCCGATGAACAGCAGAAAAAGATGCGGGAGGTCAACAGCGGGGTCTACGCCATCGACAGCCGCAACCTTTTTCTCCTCGACAGGATCAGAAGAAACCGGGCAAAGGGCGAATACTACCTTACAGACATCGTTGCCGAGGCATATCGTTCCGGGGTGAAGGCCGCCGCGTACTGCATCGGTGCGGAAGAAGATTTCCTCGGCGTAAACACGAGGGAAGAACTCTCCAGGGCGTCGATGCTGATGAGGAAGAGACTGGTGAAGAAATGGGCTGGAAAAGGGGTGAGTTTCCTCGATGCGGACTCCGTCTTTATTCACGCGGGCGTCACGATCGGCAGGGACGTGATCATATACCCGAACGTCTATCTCGAGGGAAACACTAAAATAGGCCGTGGGACTACGGTCTTCCCCCATGTGAGGATCGTGGGCAGCGAAATCGGAAACGGGGTCGTGATCAAGGACTCCACGCTGGTGGAGGAGTCGAAGATCAGGCACGGCGCTTCAGTGGGCCCCTTCGCGCACGTGAGACCCGGCTGCGAAGTGGGACCGGGAGCGAAGATAGGGAACTTCGTGGAACTGAAGAAGGCGGTTATCGGGAGAGAGAGCAAGGCGTCGCACCTGAGCTATCTTGGCGACGCAACGATAGGCAGGGGCGTGAATATCGGCGCCGGCACGATCACCTGCAATTATGACGGAGACAAAAAACATAGTACGGTCCTTGGCGACGGGGTCTTTGTCGGAAGCGACACGCAACTTGTGGCGCCGGTCAAAGTCGGGAGGGGCGCCTATATCGGGGCCGGTTCAACCATTACGAAAGACGTGCCGGCCGGAGCGCTGGCGATCAGCAGGACCGCCCAGAAGAACGTAGAGGGATGGGTCAAGAAAAGAAAGGCAAGAGTGAAAGGGTGAAGGCACGGCGATTATATGTGCGGGATAATAGGATATACGGGCAATAAAAACGCGGTAACGGTCGTCCTCGAAGGGCTCAAGAGGCTCGAATACAGGGGGTACGATTCGGCCGGCGTCGCCTTTTTTTCGGGGAAGGGGGTAGACGTAATACGGTGCAAGGGCAAGATCAAGGACCTTGCGTCCCTTGTCGAGAAGGAACACCTCTCGAGCTCTACCGCGATCGGACATACCCGATGGGCCACGCACGGCAGGCCGTCTGAGGAAAACGCTCATCCGCACCGTTCCGGAAGCATCGTTGTGGTACATAACGGGATCATAGAAAATTACCTCGTCCTGAAGAAGGAGCTCCTTGCGAAAGGGCACACATTCACGTCCGATACCGACACGGAGGTCCTCTGTCATCTCATCAGGGATTTCGCCGAGACCCTCACGCTGGAAGAGGCGGTGCGTTCTGCGTTGCGGGAAGTGAAGGGGGCCTATGCGCTCGCCGTCATTGATGAAAAGGAGCCGGGCAAGATCGTGGGGGTCAGAAAAGACAGTCCGCTTGTGGTCGGACTCGGCGACGGCGAATATTTCATCGCCTCGGACGTGCCTGCGTTCCTGAATTACTCCAGAGAGGTGATGTTTCTCGACGAAGAGGAGATGGTCGTGCTCACCAGTGACGGCGTGGAGGTGACGAAGCTCGATGGGGCACCGGTGCAGAAGGAGGTGCGGTCCGTTACCTGGAGCCCTGCGATGGCGGAGAAAGGCGGATACAGGCATTTCATGCTGAAGGAGATATTCGAACAGCCCAGGGCGGTGAGCGACACGCTCAGGGGCAGGTTCCTGGCCGAGAGCGGGGAAATAAACCTTGATGAGTTCGGACTCTCCGCAACCATGCTGAAGGAGATAAGGAAGGTCTTCATCGTCGCCTGCGGGACTTCCTGGCACGCCGGACTTATCGGCAAGTACATGTTCGAGGACATCGCCAGGATGCCGGTCGAGGTCGACATCGCTTCCGAGTTCCGGTATCGGAGCCCTCTTATCGGTCCCGATCATCTGATGATTGTGATTACGCAGTCCGGGGAAACGGCCGATACGCTTGCTGCGCAAAGGGAGGCGAAGAGGCTGGGCGCCAAGATACTGAGCATCTGCAACGTGGTGGGCAGCACTTCGGCGAGGGAGGCGGACGCGGTTTTCTATACCCATTCCGGACCCGAAATCGGGGTGGCTTCCACTAAGGCATTTCTTACGCAGGTGACCGCGGTGTATCTCCTGGCCCTGGCATTCGGCACCTCGAGGGGGACAATCGGTGGAGAGCAGGTCAGGGAACTCCTTGACGAGCTTATGCTGCTCCCGGGGAAGATCGAAAGGGCGCTTGCTTTGGATGACTCGATCAAGGCGATCGCAAAGGACTTCTTCAAGGCGAGGGGTTTTATCTACCTCGGAAGGGGGATCAACTACCCCATTGCGCTCGAGGGCGCGCTCAAGCTCAAGGAGATTTCCTACATTCATGCCGAGGGCTATCCGGCCGGGGAGATGAAGCACGGCCCGATCGCGCTGATCGACGAGGAACTTCCGGTGGTCATCCTGGTTTCGAAGGACGGTCTCTTCGAGAAAATGCTGACGAGCATCCAGGAGGTAAACAGCAGGGGCGGGAAAGTTATCACAATCGCGTCCGAAGATGTCAGGGAAGTGTGCGAGATCTCGCGAAACTGTGTCCTCGTACCTGATACGAACCGGTTCCTGAGTTCCGTGCTCTTTGCGGTCCCGCTGCAGCTGCTCGCCTATCACATCGGCCTGCTGCGGGGTTGCGATGTGGACCAGCCGCGGAACCTCGCCAAGAGTGTGACGGTCGAGTGAGTGCGGCCTTTCCGGCCGATCCTGTAGATTTAAAAGGGGAAAATTTGTTATTCTATAATGTCTGGACAAGAGATGTCTAAAGAAAGTGTAATGCAAGATCTTAATCCACAGCAGAAGGAAGCCCTCAAACATACAGACGGTCCGTTGCTGGTACTGGCGGGCGCGGGTAGCGGGAAGACAAGGGTAATCACCCACAAGTATGCGTATTACGTAAAAAACCAAAAGACCTCTCCCGAATCG
>JAJYLU010000023.1 GCA_021787505.1 Nitrospirota bacterium
GGGCAGAAACGGTACAACGGGAGTATCGATATACCCATGTCGGAGCTGGGAGTCGGGCAGATAAAGGCGGCCTCCTCCTTTATCGCCGATCATATCCGGAGTGCCGACTGCACGAAGTATCTCTCCTATTTGAGGGACGTCCACGGCTCTGCCGGGGCGGGGGACTGCCGGAGTAACGGGGCCCCTGCAAAAATGCAGGCGGTCTATTGTTCCGATCTGACGAGGGCCGTTACAAGCGCCGAAATCATTGCCGCCCCATACGGACTCACGCCGGTCAAAATCCCCGGCTTGAGGGAGCGGTCTTTCGGCGCGTGGGAGGGCATGACCTTCACCGAGATCAAAGAAGAATTTCCTGCCGAATTCGAGGCATGGGCCCGTAATCCGCTCAGGCACAGTCCGGTGGGGGGAGAGACCACGGAGGAGGTAAAAGAGCGGGTCGTGCAGGCACTCGACACGATATTGCGGGACCATGAGGGAGACAATATCGCGGTGGTCGCCCACGGCGGCGTGAACCGGATCATCCTCTGTCACATCCTCGGCATGCCGCTCGAAAATATCTTCAGGATCGAGCAGGATTATGCTGCCGTGAACGTGATCGAATTCTGGGAAAAATATCCCGTAGTCAAGCTTATCAACGGAGTGAGGAATGCCGCCTTTGGCGGCAATGAGGAGGTGTCTGAGGGGAAGTGAGGTGAAAACCCTCCGCTGCCCCGCAACTGTGAAGGGAACGAAAGCCAAAAAACAGTGAAGCGTAAATAGTGAAAAGTGACGAGCAAAAAAACTCCCTCGTAATTATCCACTAAGTACCAATCACCGTTTTTAAAGCCACTTGACCCAGCAGGTCAGGGAAGGCAGGCGAGTAGGATGCCCTGAGTCAGGAGACCCCGGACACTTTACAATTCAGTACCCTTCGAGGGAAAGGAGAATTATTTGTGAAGAGGAAAAAGGGAAAAGGATCGTCAAAGGGAAGTATATTCGCAGTCCTGTGGCTGTTGCTTGTTGTCCTGGCTATCCGCCCGGCGAACGCAGAGGAGAAGATTTCGGTCGGAGAGGTGGTTGTCACCGCAACACGCTATGAAGAGCAGGCGACGGACGTCCCGGCAAGCGTCTCGGTGATCACCGGAGAAGACATCAAGAAATCCAATGCGCAGAATATCCCCGACCTTCTGAAAACCGAGGTGGGCGTTCAGGTCACCGATATCACGGGAAACCGTCGTTCTTACACCGTGGACCTGCGCGGTTTTGGAGAAACCGCTGCGCTGAACACCCTCGTGCTTGTGGACGGCAGACGCATCAACGAGGCAGACCTGAGCGGCGTCGACTGGATGGATATCCCGCTGGAGCAGGTCAGCAGGATCGAAATCATACGGGGGGGAAGGGGAAGCGTCCTTTACGGGGATAATGCCACGGGCGGAGTCATCAATATCATTACGAAAGAGGGGACCGGGAAAGTGAAGGCCGGAGTCGATCTTTCCGGCGGAAGCTACAACACCTTCAAGGCGGATTCCTATGCCGGCGGGAGCCTGAAAGACCTTTCGATCCACCTTTCGGGAAATTATCTCGCGTCGGACGGCTATCGGGACAACAGCAAGACCGATTCGAAGGATCTGGGAATAAACACCGCCTACTACGTGAAGGACTTCATGAAAATCGGCGTCAGCGGCGGGTATCACAAGGACCGTACGGGACTTCCCGGGGCGTTGAAAGAGAGTGACTTTGCCGCCGGTCTCTCGCGGACCGACACCAGATTTCCGAATGATTTTGCTGATACCGAGGATTATTACATTTCACTCGTTCCTGAGATCTACTTCTATGGGGACAACGTCCTGAGGCTCGATACCTCTTACCGGAAGAGGGACTTTTCGTCATTCAGTTCCGGCGACTATGGCAATTTCCTGGGAGAAAGCAAAATCAAGACAACGGGGTTGTCCCCGCAGGTCATTCTCAAACAGACCTTCGGCGCAGTGAAGAACAATCTCACGGCCGGTATGGACTATCAGAAAACGGATGAAGATGTCGTGAACGATTCGCTCTTCTTCGGCTCCCGTTCCTTAGGGATATTCAATCTGAAGAAAGAGAATCTCGGGTACTACGCCCACGATGAGGCGGCAGTCACCGACACCCTGCGCCTTTCCGCAGGATACAGACATGACCGTGCGCAATTCAGCTTTACCCCGAGCGCGCCGGAAAGCATTTCGATGTCGAAAGACGTGTATACCGCGGGCGTCAATTATACCTTCTTCAGGAAGTCCTACGCCTACGCAAGCTATTCGAGGAGCTTCAGGTATCCGGTTCTCGACGAACTTTACAGTTTCTTCACCAACACGATCAATACGACCCTCGTTCCGCAGACATCGGATGATTACGAGGCCGGGGTAAGGCACTATTTCAACGATGACGTCTATGCTCACGTAAACGTCTTCAGACTCGATACCGACGCTGAGATCATCTTCAATCCAGTCACCTATCAAAATGAAAACCTTGACGGGAAGACGCGCAGGGATGGCGTTGAGGTCTCGTTCAGTGCAAACGCGACAAGCCGCCTGACCGTGAGGGGAAGCTACACTTTCATGGACGCAAAGATCAGAGGCGGTATCTTCGAGGGAAGGAAAGTCCCCAATGTTCCGGCCCATAAGGCGACCATAGACGTGCTGTACCGTGTCACAAAAGAGGCGGCTGCTATCATCAACGGCGTATATATCGGGAAAAGACCCTTTATCAGCGATTTCGCGAATGACTTCAGCGATCAGCAGGGGTACTTGATTCTGAATGCGAAATTTATCTATCAGTGGAAGTCCCTGAAGGCATTTCTCGGTATCAATAACCTGACCAACAAGGAGTACTCTGAATACGGGGTCATCGGAGGTTTCCCTCTCGAAAAGGCTTTCTACCCCTCGCCGAAGAGGAACTTCCTAGTAGGATTTTCAATTGCTATCTGACACGGGTCACCGGTTAAAGAAGCAGTAGATCTGGAAGGGTGGACTGACAGAGGAAATGATGGAATTCAGGGGCAATATATTACTTTCCGCCGTCGTACATGCGACGATCTTCGTGATGGCGTTGACCATGATGGCGGGCAGAGATGCCGTGTCGCGCGTCCCGGAGAAATATACTGCAGTCACGTTGTTCGAAGAGGCCGCCGGCCGGAAACCGGAGACGGGGACCGATAAGAAAAAGGATCTTCCCGGGAAAACAGTAAAAACAGCTACAGGACTTCGGGAGGGCGTCCCTTCCGAAGTCCCTCTTCGGGCGCCTGTACAAAAAGAAGCCGCCGCCCCGCCGGAGAAGAATAGGCCGCCAGAGGATGCTGCTGCTCCGGCAGAATCGTCTCTCTCTGAAAAGGGAAAGACCTCCGCTTCAGATCAGCGCGAGGGAGTAGGAAGTCCGGGAACATCCCCGGGCGCAATGCAGCTTGCAATTCCCGGCAAGGCTTCCACGCAAGCAGGCTTGGAAGGCGGGAAAAGCAAGGCAGCCTCAGGAGGCCCCGGTGCGGTCAATACCATAAGGGCCGCAATCGAAAGGGCAAAAAGCTATCCCCCCCTTGCGAGGAAAAGGGGACTAGAGGGGACAGTCACAGCGGAATTCACGATCAGCGCGAAGGGATATCCTGAAAACATCAGGATCGTGCGAAGTTCCGGGCATGAAATTCTCGACAGCGCCGCAAAGAAGACGATTCTCCGTGCATCTCCTTTCCCCTCGGTAAAGGGGAGCCTGGAAGTGCCGATAACATTCAGGATCGACAAATAGCTAAAACCTCATCCTGACCCTGTACCGGAGTATCGTCTCTTTGTCCTTCGCCACAGGGATAATGAATTCGGCGGTATGTGCCTCTGTCTTCTTGTATGGGTGAGAAGAGCTGAGCATCGTCCAGTCTCCCGGCACGGGCTCCACAACCCTTACAGCCACGTCCTCTTTCTTATGGTTCCTCAGGGAGACCTCGAAGGCGGCCTCATAGGTATCATACGCGATCTTCTCCCAGTCGGTCTGCTTCCTGGTCCCGACCACATCGAAGGCGTCGCCCAGTTTGATCCTCACCTTCTCGTCCTTTGGAGTGTGGTCGATGGAATCTTCTCCGACGAACTGGAGACTCCCCTCGCTGTCCCGCTTGTAAACCCGCACCGTGCCTTTGGGGAGGGGTATCCCCAGGTTGTCTTCTTTCCTGTTTAGGATCTCGACGTAGACACCCACCTGCTGGTTCGTCATGACCTCGCCGTATTGGCTGCGGTAATAGTACTGAGCTCCGTGGAAGAGCAGCTCCTTTTTCACCGGTATGTTGTCGGCAGTCACGAGGCTGATCTGCTTCGTCTGATTGTCCTTGATCGTCGAAGGCCTCTGGAGCGTGTAGATATGGTATTCGAAGAAGGACTCTTCCCTGAACTGCGGTGCGGCAGGCCTTGCCGCTGCCTCCGCAAGGGCCGTCATCTTACCCAGGTATTGTCTTTCATCCTTCACCCGGTTGACCTCTCCCGCAACGAGCTTGATCTTGGCATTGCGATAGGCGGCGCCGCTTTTATTGTCGATCGTTACCCAGCCCGCAAGGTCGGCACTGTCGTCTTTTTCGTTCAGTGTCGCCACATAATCCGCACGCCAGTTGATACCGTTTGTGAGGTACGACGCTTCGACCTCCTGCCTCTCTGCAAGGTCGTTCTCGATTAGCCAGACGAGTGTCGGTTTCGAGATGAGGTCCTCTGGTACACCGGGGAAGACGATCCTGCCGGGATGGCCGAAGGTAATCCCGTCGCCGATCCTGAAGACAGGCCCACCGTTATTCGATAGGAGCGTGGCGGTCACCACTTCCTCCCGCTCCGTATAGGGGTTCTTCTGGTAGAGCTTCACCTCTTTTCCCACATACTTGTCGAGAAGCTTCTGTGGGGAGAGGAGGTCGTATTCATAGTTCTGCTCGAGCACCCTCAGACCTTCGGCCTCGGCAAGAGACCTGATATACACGCTGGCGGGGATGATCTGCGACGCCACGTCCATGAACCTCAGGTCACCCCTGCCCCTAAGGAGTTTTATATTCCTCATGTCCTTGACCAGGCCGAGGTTGACATTATAGATAGTCACTGCAACTCCTTTCTGGTCCCCGACACCGGTAGAAACCGTCGTCTCCCGCGGTTTTTCTTCCGCTGCCGGTGCAGATGCGACCCCGATAATCAGCGCCAGCACCATGATAATGACGATAGGGGAAAGTCCTTTCCTCTTCATTGCAAACCTCCTTGGATAATATTTTCTGCCATTCAGCCCTTTTTGGACATCGCTGAAATAAGGTTTGGTCAAAAAAAAAAGGGCGGCTTGCGCCGCCCTTTTACTGTCGCTCTGCCCGGCTTACGACTTCTGGATATAGAGTTCCCAGGAGTCCGACCCTGCCACTTTGACAGACTCGAACTTGAAGCCCTGCTTCTCAGCCCACTTGGGAAGGGAGTCTTCCGCCGATGCAGGGGCATCGCAGAGGACCTTCAGGAGTTGCCCGCTGGACATCTTTTCGATCGCCTTCTTCGAAAGGACGAGCGGGTAGGGGCATACCCTGCCGAGGACGTCTAGAGTCTGGTCCGGTGTCTTGCTGCTCAGTTCACCCATGTGTATTTACCTCCTTGCTACAGGTCATATCATAGACCTTGTTATTAAAATTAGAAGAAAAGAACGTGCTTCGCTTCTTCTACCGCCTTCTGTATTTCCGTAAAAGGGACTATCTGTATCGATTTATCTGCTCCCATTTCTTCGGCGCTCGGCATTGCGGCCTCGGGGATGCCGTATTTCGCAAGGTCTTCCTTGCAGACGAGCACGTCGAGGTCAACCAGGAGCGCGTTCTTCATATGAGACTCTGTGCTGGTGATGCCGTATAAATCCATCGCGTTCTGGCCCTTCTGCAGCCCGAGCACACCTTCACCGATAAAACAGAGCTTCGGGGTCACGGTCTGACCGTCTTCGAGCAGGATCTCGACCGTCTGGTATGCGATCGCATGGGTTATTGCGAGTCTTGATGTTTCACCTTTGTACTGCGGCCTCTGAACGACAAATGCAAGTTTTATGTCACTCATCTTATTCGCCTCCTATCAGAAGGACCCTGTCCGCGCTGTATATCTTGGCGAGGTACCAGTGCATTGCGTTCCACTGTATACCGGGTATGCCTTCGTCTTTCTTGACGCCCCTTGCCACGGTGCAGGCCTCGCAGGTGCAGATTTCGACGCCTTTTTCGAGAAGGGCCTTGAGGTATTTTTCGCCGGTCGAATAATCCTTCAGGTGTTTCTGGTTCGCCTTCACCGAACCGGTTGCATTCCCTGAAAACCAGATGCTCACCTTGTGTCCTTTGGTCGCCGCCGCATCTGCGAGCTTCAGGGCAAAATCATAAGTCATGCTGCCTACAAGCCCCGGATAACATCCTATCGTTAAATTTCCCATAGCGTCCTCCTACAGCCACGCGATTTTGTCGTATTCATTAAAGATAAGGTCAACTACGTCACCGTAATTGACGACCTTGACGCGCTTGTCCACGTCCGCGTCTTTCATGCCCCGTATCTGTATGTCCTCGGACAGCGCATAAAGATTCGGCGTTTTATCCAAAAGCGAGGAGGCCTTTCCGTTTTCCTTTGTCGTGGCGTGGTACACGCCGTTCTGGACAAGGATGATACCCAGTTTGTCGGCCTTAAATCTCTCAAGGGTATCCGTTGTCAGCGTAAAGTCACTAACAAATACTCCTAGTTTCATACCTTCCCCCTTCGTAAAATTTTTACTACCCGCAAGGTTAATTTTATAACAAGTTATCCCTTCTTTTGTCAATATGAAATTAATAACACGCATATTAATCCCAAGATTAAATATCGCCGGGGATGAACATCGAGGAGATCGCCGGAAAGAAGGCGCCGTGAAAGGATATGACTTGCGTCATAAAAAAATTTTTTGACTCGGCGATTTCATAATGATTTCCTCACGCGCTTTGTGCTATAATCTTTTCGTGCGAAAAATTCTATTGATAGCTGCCGTCCTCTCACTTGCGGTCTTTTTGGGGCGCGGGAGTGCGCAGGCCTTTCCAAAAGGGGAGGAGAAAAAATGCAGCGAATGTCACACCCTCACCACTGACCAGGCCCAAGAGGTGCTGAAGCCGTTCGCACCGGACGTCAAGGTCCTCTATATCAAACCGTCCCCTCTGATAGGCATCTGGCAGATCGCGATAGAATCCGGCGGCAGGAAAAACATCGTGTATCTCGATTACTCGAAAAAAATGCTTGTCCTCGGCAATCTTATCGATGCGAAAACGAAGGTCAACTATTCCAAGGAAAGCTTCGAAGAATTAAATAAAGTTGACGTCTCGCAGATACCGCTCGGCAACGCGCTTGTGATGGGAGACAAGGAGGCGAAGCACAAGATCATCGTCTTCGACGACCCTGAGTGACCGTTCTGCGCACGACTTCATCAGGAGATGAAGAAGGTTCTGGAAAAGAGGAAGGACATCGCCTTTTATATATTGCTGTACCCTCTTCCGATGCATGCGGACTCTGCCCGGATAGCAAAGGCCATACAATGCAAAAAGTCCCTCTCGCTCCTTGAAGAGGCATTTGAGAAAAAGAAGATCCCCGATCCGACGTGCGAGACCTCTGCAATCGACGACAATATTAAGCTCGGCCAGAAACTCGGGATCAACGGTACGCCCGCGCTCATCTTTCCCGACGGCGTGAATGTCGCGGGAGCCATGACGGCCGACGATATCATCAAGAAGATAGACAAGAAATAATTTCTTCCTTGCCGGCTCAAAATCCTTTTTCATATTGACAGGGATTTTTGTCCGAAGATAATATAGTAGGTTGCCGAAGTGGCGGAACTGGCAGACGCGCTAGGTTCAGGGTCTAGTGGTGGAAACGCCGTGGGGGTTCGAGTCCCCCCTTCGGCACCAAGGTTGAATTCCTCAGGTATTCGCAAAACGCCGATACCGCTATTTTTTTTCTAGAACCGGGAAGGTCCGCCTTCCGCTACTCTCAGCGGTCGAGGGCGTCGCGCACCTTTTTCGCCAGCGTCCTGAGTGAAAGGGGCTTCTGGAGGAACTGTCCTGTCTCGACCTCCCTGCCGCTTGGCTGGAGAAGGTTGTCCGCATATCCCGACATAAATACCACCTTGAGAGAAGGGTCGGCGCGTCTTAGCAATTCGGCGAGATCCCTCCCGTTCATGCCGGGCATGACCACATCGGTCAGGAGAAGATCGACCTTTCCCCTCTCTGCCTGAAAAAGCCGAATCGCATCTTCGCCGCACGAAGCCGCAAGGACGCGGTATCCGAGAGGTTCGAGTGCATCGACGACCAGCCGCCGAAGTGACGCCTCATCATCCACCACGAGGACCGTCTCGCTGCCCCCTTTCACCTCTCCTGTCTCCTCCGCAGGCTCCTCTTGCGCCGTCCCTTCATAAGCCGGGAAATAGATCGTAAAGACAGTCCCTTTGCCGTCCCCGGTCGATACCGTGATAGCGCCCTCGTGCTGTTTCACGATGCCGTAGACCGTGGAGAGGCCGAGGCCGCTACCCTTTGCCTTGGTGGTATAATAGGGCTCGAATATCCGTTCTGCCACATCCTGTCTCATGCCTTCACCCGTGTCAGAAACCATGAGGATAACGTATTTCCCCGCAATAAGTCCCGGGGGAACCCCTGCAACGCCCTGCTCGAGTTTCACATCTGCGGTCTCGATGGTGAGTTTTCCGCCGTACGGCATCGCGTCCCTAGCATTCACGGCAAGGTTGAGAAGGATCTGTTCGATCTGCCCCCGGTCCGCAATTATGCTCCTCACCGGCCTTTCGGTGTGGAGCGCCAGGATGATGTCCTCGCCGATCATCCTCCTCAACATCTTGAACATGTCCTCGATGACGTGATTGATATTCACCGGCTTCATCTCGAGGACCTGTTTGCGGCTGAAGGCAAGGAGCTGTCTCGTAAGCACGGCAGCCTTTTCACCCGCAAGCCTGATCGTTCTCAAGGCAGGCGCCATCTTACTGTCGGCCGGAAGGCTGTCCAGGAGGATCTCGCTGTATCCGATAATAGCAGAGAGGAGATTGTTAAAGTCGTGGGCGATACCGCCCGCAAGCCGGCCAACCGACTCCAGTTTCTGTGAACGGACGAGCTCAGCCCTCAAGGTCTCTTTCTCCTGCTCGATCCTCCTTTGCCCGGTTACGTCGATGCCTGTGGGGACGACATATTCCACATTTCCTTCGGAATCCAGCAGCGCGGTGTTCGACCAGGCAATAAGGATGCGCCGTCCATTTTTTGCGATCCAACAGTTTTCATGACTGCTCGGAAAGAGGCCGGCCGAAAGGCGGACAAAGACCCCCCTCACACTCTCGACCTCCTCCGGGGGGATCAGTATGTCCCAAACGTACTTCCCTTTTACCTCGGCAAAGGAATAGCCGGTGGCCTTCTCGCATGAGCGGTTGAAGCGGACGATACGTCCCTCTTTGTCGAGGACGAGCACGAGGGCATCCACAGTATCGAGGACAGCCGAGATGAAATCGCGCTCCCACTCAAGCGTCCTCTCCGGCGTATCCCCCTCACCCGCTGGTACGTTTTCCGTATTCGACATGGTCCTAATTATAGTTTACCCTCTTTTTCTCAGCCGGACTACATGAGCTGTACAGCAAGGGGCACTTACCCGCGTTTGACAGCGAAGTCATTCATTGATAAAAGGAATATGATAGTCTATTGCTGCGTCGAATAAACCTTAATGATGCATAACTTAGAAACGGACATGCTGAAAAAAGCCATAAAAGCGGCAGGAATTGGCTGTGATTCACATAAACGCGGATATCACATTGAGTGACTTTCCGAAGAAGGTTGGCCGGTCACACACGGGGATCTTGAGGAGCCGCTGATTATGGACTTTTTTCACCACGTCCGCCTTCTTTGTTGCGGTTACTTTTGCAACTGCAAGGTAAATACTCGGTGAGGTGCTGGCTGACGAAATGATCTTTAAAACAATCGCAGCTTTTGTCCTTTTTCTCCAAGCGACAGCCGTATTTTCTCCGAAAGAGGCATGTGCCGAAAAGGCTTACACAAACCCCGTGCTCGTCGATACCCTTTCAAGCCCGCATATGGGAACTATGGGCATCGGAGACCCGGCCGTAATATTTTTTGAAGGAAAATATTATCTCTACCCCACCGGAGACAACCACGGCTATGACGTCTATATTTCTACAGACCTCGTCCACTGGGAGAAGGGGCCGAGGGTTTTTCGTTCCAAGGAGTCGGGTGTCTGGGCACCGGATGTCCTCTATAATCCCCCCGACCGAAAATTCTATCTCTATTACACAGTCAACCGGCGTGTCGGGGTTGCGGTAGCGGACAGACCGGACGGGACCTTCAGAGACCTTGGCGCTCTGGTCGAGCACGCGATAGATGCGGATATGTTCCTCGATGAAGACGGCAGATACTACCTTTATTATGCCACGTATCCGAAATTCGGGATATATGTGCAGCAGATGGAAGGCCCGATAACAAAAAAGGGAGAGCCCATCCTGCTCATCCGGCCCGATGAGGCATGGGAAAAGAAAGGTGAGCCGATCACCGAGGCCCCGTGGATGCTGAAACATCATGGGACGTACCATCTTCTCTATTCGGGCGGAGGCGCCAATACCCGCTATTATGCCATCGGATACGCAACCTCGAAGAGCCCCCTCGGTCCCTTCGTCAAGTATCCGGGCAATCCGATGATGAAAGAAGGCTGCGGCGTCTACGGTCCAGGGCATTGCAGTGTGATCGAAACGCCCGGAGGGAAATTATGGATTATCTACCATCAAAAAAAAGACGGCTTGAAAGACTGGGACCGCATGATCTGCATAGACCCTCTCTGGTTCGATGACCAGGGGGTCCTGCATGGAAGGGCCACCCGCGGGACACCGGAGCCTGCACCTGTGACGAACTGACTCCCGCGTCCATT
>JAJYLU010000024.1 GCA_021787505.1 Nitrospirota bacterium
ACTCCGAACGATCTGATGAATTCTTCGGCCTTTTCGACACGGAGGAGCGCCTCTGCGGTGATCCTCCGGCCGTAGGGGATCCTCGAAGAAAGACAGGGGGAAGAAGGCCGGTCCCACGTGGTCAAGCCGAGTTCCCGCGAAAGGTCCCTTATCTCTTTTTTAGAAAGGCCGCACTCTGCCAGCGGGCTCCGGACGCCATGAAGCGCCGCGGCCCTTCTGCCTGGCCTGTAATCTTCAAAGTCATCGGCGTTCGAGCCGTCGAATACGAGCAGAAACCCTCTCTTCCCGGCATATCCTTCAATTTTCTGAAGAGCTCATCTTTACAGAAGAAACAGCGATCGGAGGTGTTCTTCACAAAGGACTCGTTTGCAAGTTCGTCCGTCTTTATAACGAGGTGATCAGCGCCGATCCCCCGGACAAGGGCCGTACAATTTTCCCTGTCTCTTTTGGGCATCGTTTCCGATATCGCGGTGACGGCAAGCACCTTGATCCCCGAGATCTTCATCGCCTTCAGGAGGAAACTGCTGTCGACGCCGCCCGAGAAGGCGAGCACCGCACTTCCGGACTGCCGGAGAAGGGCGAGGAGGCGGGAGTATTTTTCTGACGGAATGAGTGACTGCTCCATACTGATTACAACGCGCTTACTTCGTAATTCTCCTGGTGCATCTTGTTGTCGGCCCGGATGATCACCTTGACGCCGTACTTGCTCTCGACGTCCTCGACGCCTAGCATCTCTTCGTCGGAGAGCATCTCGGCGACGGTGGGATGGGCGGTGATGATGATCTTTTCGCTCCCGTGGCGCGCGAGTTTCTTGATCGTCCTCAGGATTTCGAAGCAGAGGGTGTCCGGCGATTTTACAAACCCCTTGCCTTCGCAATACGGGCAGGTTGTGCTGAGCATCCTGCCGAGGCTTTCACGGACGCGCTTCCTCGTCATCTGGATCAGCCCGAGTTCGGATATATGGAAGATCGTATTTTTTGCCCGGTCCTTCTTCATCGCATCGGTAAAGGCATTGAACAGCTTGTCCCTGTTCTCCGGCTTATCCATGTCGATGAAGTCGATGATGATGATCCCGCCCAGATTCCTGAGCCGTATCTGATAGGCGATCTCCTTCACTGCTTCGAGATTCGTCTTGAGAATGGTGTCCTCGAGGCCCTCTTTCCCGACGAACTTGCCGGTATTGACATCGATGACGGTCATCGCCTCTGTCTGGTCGACGACGATGTACCCGCCCGATTTCAGCCAGACCCGCCTGCCGATCGCCCTCGATATGTCGAGTTCTATCCCGAACGCGTCAAAGACCGGCTCGGCCTCCTCGTAGAGTTCGATCTTGTCAAGGAGCTTGGGAAAGTAGGTCTTAACAAATTCGATGATCCGGTTGTATTCCTCCTGCGAGTCGATGATCAACCGCTCGACGTCCTGGCTCATGAGGTCCCGGACGGACCTGAAGACGAGGTCGAGGTCGCTGTAGAGGAGTCCGCGGGCCGGCACCCTGTCTTTTTTTCCTGCGAGGTTTTCCCATAGAAGGATAAGAAACTGAAGGTCCTTCTCCATGTCCTCTTCGGCAGAACCCTCGCTCGCGGTCCTGATGATCAGCCCGTACCCCGGCGGCTTGATTTTTCCGACGACGGCCTTCAGCCGGTTCCTTTCCTCTTCGTCCGAGATCCTCCTGGAGATACCGATGTGTTCGACATTCGGCATGAGGACAAGGTACCTGCCTGGCAGCGTAATGTAAGAGGTCACCCTTGCGCCTTTGGAGCCTATCGGGTCTTTGGAGACCTGGACAAGAAACTCCTGTCCTTCCTGTATGATCTCCTCGATCGTCATCTCGGAACGGCACTTTCTCGGGATCACCTCCAGGGAATTTTCCTCTTTCTCCTCCTCCTCGAAAAGCGGCGCATACTCGTCCGTGTCCGCCTTGATGTCCGCCACATAGAGGAATGCGGCCTTTTCGAGGCCGATGTCTACAAATGCGGACTGCATGCCGGGGAGTATCTTCACGACCTTCCCTTTATAGATGTTCCCCACAAGGCTCGCGTCGCGTTTTCGCTCGACGTAAAACTCCACTACCTGTCCGCCCTCAAGAAGGGCGACGCGCGTTTCGCCTCTGGTCACATTGATCAGGATCTCGCTGCCCATATCCTCCTTTCATCCTCCAGCGGTTCGACCCATTCCCCGTTCCACCCGAACATTCCGGTTCTGGTAATGTCGAGCTCCTCGGCAGCCGCACCGAAGATCGCCGGGATCAGCTCGGTCAGCCTGACCTTGACCTCCCCGAGGTCGCGGAGCGTCAACCGGAAAATCTTTCCGTCGGGCCTCGCGATATCTTCCACCATTTTTCTGATGTCGATGCGCTCACCTTTTCTTTCGACGATCACTTCGTTTTTCTCGAAAAAGCCCCTGCCATCGAGATCCGCCCCCGAACGTATTTCGTAGATATATCTTACTATAAAACTGTTGAGTGATTTCTCGCGGCCGTAAAAAGGGACCAGTTTTGCGACCCTGATGCCCTCAGGCAACGTGTCGTTAAGCGCACGCAGGGAGCTCTCCCTGTCGAAAGGAGGCGTCAGTTCCAGGTCGAGATATTCTCTGAGCCCGGCGATGCCCACGCCGAGCGCCGGACCAAAGGAGACCCTCGGCGAGGGATGAAAGCCGGTCGAATACCGCAGCGGAAAGTCGGCCCTCCTCATCGCCCGCATCATTGCGGTCGTCAGTTCGAGGTGTGAGAGGTAACGCGCCTTTCCGGCCTTCGAATACTGTACTCTCACCTTTACGGTTGTGCCGGCTTGCGAGGTGGGGAGACTTCCGTACGATCCGGTCGGCGGGATGCCGGGTTCTTCTTCGGTTGCTCCGGTGGTGCCGCTTCCCGTAATCTCTTCCGCTTCCTCTTCATTCCTGCATTTGAGGCCGCAGCCATGACAATGTCTTCTGCAGTCGGAAGTGAAGCTTCCTGAAAGGGCGTTACGATACTCCCTGAGCAGATATTCCTTTGTTACACCTGTACGGATGTTTTCCCAGGGCAGGACCGCGTCCAGTTCGTAGGTCCGCACGGCAACTGCCGGGCCGTCAATCCCAGAAACCTCCATCGCCTTTTTCCATTTCTCGAAATCGAAGACTTCGGTCCACGCGTCGAGCCTGCATCCCGATGCCCAGGCCGCCTCGACAAGACGTGAAACCGATTCGTCGCCGCGGGCGAGCACCGCCTCCAGGAGAGACATCCTCTCGTCGTGGCCCTTGTATTTGACGCCCTTCCGTAACAGGGCCTTCTTCAGGAATTCGTTTTTCTCCTTCAGCAGTTCGAGAGAATCCTGTCCGTACCACTGGAAAGGCGTATGAGGCTTTGGGACGAAGGAAGAAACGCCCACGCTGATATTGACATGCCTGCCGGTCAATTTCTTCGATATCCTGATCGCCTGAAGCACCATCTCCGGTATCGCGGCGACATCCTCCGCGGTCTCTGTCGGCAGCCCAGTCATAAAGTAGAGCTTCAGGTTATGCCAGCCTTCCCTGAAAAGTGTCTCGAGGGCCTTCAGATAAGTCTCCTCGGTGAAGTCCTTGTTTATTACGGCTCTCAACCTGTCCGTGCCTGCCTCCGGCGCGATAGTGAAGCCGGTCTTACGCACGGACCTTATCTCCCTGAGGATGCCGCCGTCGACGGATGCCACCCGCAGCGAGGGAAGTGACATCGAAATCCTCTTCCCACCGAACTTTCGGTTGAACTCCTTCATAAGAAAGTGGAGACAGGAATAGTCCCCGGAACTGAGCGAGGTGAAAGAAACGTCCTCGTACCCCGTGTTTTTAAGACATTTTTCGGCAAGGGCAAGGACCTTCTCCGGCGACCTTTCACGCACCGGCCTGTAAGCCATCCCGGCCTGACAGAACCTGCAGCCCATGGAACAGCCACGCGCGATCTCTATGTTGACCCTGTCGTGGATGATCCCGGTAAAGGGAAGCACCGGTTTCTCCGGAAACGGGGCGTCCTCCAGCGAGCCGATGATCCTTCTCGTCACTTTTTTTTCTTTCCCGAGAAGCGGGACGAACACGCCCCCTATCCCTGCCAGCGCCTTCAGAAGGTCTGTTTTGTCGCGGGAGCCGTCTTCCTTCCATTGACGGAACGTCTCAAGAATTTCTCCTGCTGCGTATTCCGCGTCGCCTACAAAAAAGGCGTCTATGAAGGGTGACATCGGGGACGGGTTTAGCGTGCATGGCCCCCCGGCAATCACGAGCGGAAATTCTCCGCGATCGAGGCGTTCCGCCGAGCGGACCGGCAGCCCGCCGAGGTGAAGCATATTGAGGACCGTCGTGTAGGAAAGTTCATACTGGAGGCTGAATCCTACGATATCGAAATCCCTGAGAGGAAGGCCTGATTCGAGGGAAGAAAGAAGAATCCCCTTGTGCTTCATCGCCTCCTCGAGGTCGGTCCACGGGGCAAAGACCCTTTCAGCAGATGCAAACGGAAGGGTGTTGATAATTTCGTAGAGGATCTTGAGTCCAAGATGGGACATGCCTATTTCGTATATGTCCGGAAAGGCGAGCGCCACCCTGACCGCGGCTTTCTTGTGGACAGAATTCAGTTCGCTGTTGATATACCTGCTCGGCTTTTGAAAGGACAAAAGGTTCACCTTTAAAGATACCACCCGCGGAGAAGCTTTGGCAAGGCGAACGCAACCAAGGAGAACTCCGCTTGACTTACGTCCGGACTTCGCGCTTAAATAAAATGGTGAAAAAATTCAGATATGCATCCGCCGTCCTGGCAATTCTGATCCTCTTCTCCTGCTCGGGAAAGTCTGCGGTGCGCACTAATGAGGAGTTCAACGCTGAGAAGTTTTTTGCGAAGGCGAACAAACTCATCGACGACAAGAATTACGCCGAGGCACGTGCGGTCCTGCTTGAAGTCCGGAACAGGGACCTGACAAAGAAGTTCGCCCCCCTTGCCCAGCTCAGGATCGCAGATTCCTACGTGAAGGAGGATGAGACGGAGCTGGCGGTCGCCGAATACCGCAAATTCCTGGAGATGTATCCGGACCACAGACACGCCGCATACGCCCAGTACCAGATCGCCATGGTCTATTTCAACCAGATAGAAAGTCCCGAGAGGGGCTACAGCGGCGCTGCGGCAGCACTTACCGAGTTCGAAAAACTGAAGCATAACTTCCCCAGGAACCCTTACAAAGACCTGATCGACATCAGGATAGAAAAATGCCGCAACGTGATGGCCGATTATGAATTCCTGGTGGGCGAATTCTATATGAAAAAGGACTCATACCACGCAGCGATCGAGCGGTTCGAAGGGCTTCTGAAAAATTTCCCGGACTACAAGAAGCCTGAAAAGGTCCTGCTGGACCTCGCGACGTCCTACCGGAAGATAGGCCAGAAGGAAAAATCGGCGGACTACCTGAGGAGCCTGATAGAAAAGTATCCGTCCAGCCCCTTTGCGAATGATGCCAAAAAAGAGCTTTCTACCCTTCAGGCCGAGAAAGACAAGTAAGCCGGCATTCCCGCGTTGAATTATTACCCCGCATTCCTGAACCTGAAGAGCCGAAAAACGGTAGTTGTCGGAGGCGGAAAGGTCGCCGAAAGAAAGGTCTCCGCCCTTCTCAAGGCCGGCGCCGACGTTACCGTCATTTCCCCGTCTATTACCCCGGGGTTGCAGAAGGAGCTATCGCGAAAGAGGATCATGCACCTGTCGCGGACATACAGGCGTGGCGACCTCAGGGGGGCGTTCCTTGCCATCGCAGCGACCGATTCGCCCGAAACAAACCGAAGGGTTTCGAAGGACGCACCGGCGCTTGTGAATGTCGTGGACGTGCCTGCGGAATGCAACTTTATCGCCCCTTCGGTCGTCAGGAGAGGGCCTCTCCTTCTCGCTGTTTCAACCAGCGGCACAAGTCCGGCTTTTGCGAGGACCCTGAGGAAGGAGCTTGAGAAGTCGTATGGTCCGGAGCTTTCAGAGTACCTGAAGTTCCTGAAAAAGCTCAGGGCGAAGGCGATGACTGCCATCCCCGAAAAGGACAAGAGGGAGGATTTTCTGAAAGGACTGGCATCCGGGGAGGTACTGAAGACCCTTCGGTCCAAGGGTGTGGGGCCTGTGAAGGATATCGTTCTGGCACGTCTGGCCAAGTTTTTAAAGTCGCGTCCCATTTAATTCTTCGATTTGCTTATAAAGTCCCTCAGAATCGTATTGATTAATGTCTGATACCCTATTTTTTTCTCGCCGGCCAGCTTCTTCAGATAAAGCAAGATGTCGTTATCGAGTCTCATGGAGGTGGATATTTTCTTCGGACGGAAGAACCTGCCCCTTACGCCCCTGGAAAAATCATACTCTTCTTTCAGTTCAAAATCTTCTTTTGATTTGTTATCCGATACTTTCATACTGGTCCTTTTCTTTTTTTGCGGCCTTCCTTGCCGTAATGATCCTTATCATCTCTTCACCATTTTCTCTTAAATAGTAAAGATGGCCTATTACTATAGTCTTCTTATTTTTTGGTGTGCCGATAGTTACCCACCTTTCCTCGAAGTAATCGAATCTCTTATCAAGGATAGATATATGGAAAGGGTCGTCAAAAACATCTTTGGCCTCTTCAAAAGAAATGCCATGTTTTCTGATGTTCTCACTGTTTTTCGCCTCGTCCCACTCAAAGGGCATAATCAATTGTAGAAAAAAGCATATACAATGTCAATACGCAGCAATTATTTGAGCTGGTCCATTAAACCCCGTTGGCTCCAAACTTTTTTACCGCGGTTCGCCTTATTGAAAAAAAGACAATATGTATGATAATCTTATTACCTGGTAACCTGGCAGTCCGCATACTGCGGACTGTAAATACACACGCCGGCTACGTCCTGCAGGATGGTCCCGAAAGGGTCTGACAGGACAGGCGGAGGAAAAACCTTAGGAGGCTCACAATGGTAGTGTCAATGAAGGAATTGCTTGAGGCCGGAGTACATTTCGGCCATCAGGTGAAGAGGTGGAACCCGAAGATGAAGAAGTATATCTTCGGGGAGAGGAACGGCATCTATATCATCGATCTCCAGAAGACGCTGAAAGGTCTGGAGGAGGCCTATAATTTCGTCAGAGACGTCGCCTCTACAGGCGCCGATGTGCTTTTCGTCGGCACGAAGAAGCAGGCGCAGGACGCGGTCATGGAAGAGGCGAGGAGGGCGTCAGCCTTTTTTGTCAACCAGAGATGGCTCGGCGGCATGCTGACGAATTTCACGACCGTGAAAAAGAGCATAGAAAGGCTTAAAAAGATCGAGGCTATGAAGGAGGACGGCACGATGAGCCTCCTGCCGAAGAGAGAGACCTCGGCACTCGAAAAGGAAAGGGTGAAACTCGATAAGAACCTTTCTGGGATCAAAGACATGAAAAGGCTGCCGGGCGTTATGTTCGTGATCGACCCCAAGAAGGAAAGGATCGGTATCGCGGAGGCGAGGAGACTTTCCATCCCTATCGTTGCTGTCGTCGATACGAACTGTGACCCGGACGAAATAGACTACGTAGTACCCGGCAACGACGACGCGATACGGGCGATAAAACTGCTGACTTCGAAGATCGCCAACGCGGTTGTCGAGGGCAGGGCCGCGCTCGCGAAGGAGACCGAGCAGGAGGCCGAGAAGGCCAGGGCCGAAGAGAAGATCAAGGCCGAAGCGGCTCAGGAGGTGGCGGAATGACGACGATATCGGCTGACGCGGTAAAGGACCTCAGGGAAAAGACGGGCGCCGGCATGATGGAATGCAAGAAGGCGCTCGTGGAAAGCGGAGGCGATTTCGAGAAGGCCATCGACCTTCTGAGACAGAGGGGCCTTGCGACCGCCGCGAAGAAGGCGGGCAGGACAGCCTCTCAGGGGTTGATCAGTTCATATATTCATATGGACAAGATCGGTGTCCTCCTCGAGGTGAACTGCGAGACCGATTTTGTGGCCAGGACGGATGATTTCAGAGAACTGGTGAAGGACATCGCGATGCATATCGCCGCGGCTTCTCCCCAGTATCTCGTCCGCGAGGATGTCCCCCAGGACGTTATCGAACGGGAAAAGGAGATATACAGGGCGCAGGTCGCAAACAAGCCGCCCCAGGTGGTGGAGAAGATCGTCGAGGGTAAACTCGAAAAGTTTTTCACCGATACGTGTCTTGTTGACCAGGTTTTTGTGAAGGACCCCGACAGGAAGATCAAGGACGTCATCACTGAGAAGGTCGCGAAGGTCGGCGAGAATATCGTGGTGAGACGATTCGTAAGATATCAACTCGGCGAAAACCAGCCTTCAGAGCCGAAGACCTGCTGAACGGGTATGCCTCTCAAGTATAAGAGAATACTCCTGAAACTGAGCGGCGAGGCCCTTATGGGCGACAAGGGGTATGGTATTGACGCCGGTACCGTCGACTATATGGCGCGTGAGATCAAGGACATCGCCTCGATGGGGATCCAGATCTCGATCGTGATCGGCGGAGGTAATATTTTCAGGGGCGTCGAGGGTAGTCTCGAAGGGATGGAGCGGGCATCGGCGGATTACATGGGGATGCTCGCAACGGTGATCAACGCGCTAGCGCTTCAGAACGCCCTGGAAAAATATGATATTCCGACAAGGGTCCAGTCCGCAATCGAGATGCGGGAGCTTGCGGAACCCTACATCCGGAGAAAGGCAGTGCGTCACCTCGAGAAGGGGAGGATCGTCATCTTTGCGGCGGGCACCGGAAACCCCTATTTTACTACGGACACCGCAGCCGCATTGCGGGCGATGGAGATAGGCGCCGACGTGATCATCAAGGGCACGAAGGTGGACGGGGTCTATTCCTCGGACCCGATGAAAGACCCGAAGGCAAAGAAATACAATCAGCTCACCTATATGGAGGTGCTGAACAAGGGGCTCGGCGTAATGGACTCCACCGCGGTTACTTTATGTATGGACAACGGCCTGCCTATTGTGGTATTTAATTTAAGAGGGAAAGGAAACATCCGGAAAATCGTTGAGGGTAAGAACGTAGGCACGGTGGTCAGGGGGAATGATGGAGCAGGAGTTAAGAAAAAGAACAAATGAGAGGATGCACAGCGCGATAGAGGCGCTGAAAAAGGAATTCGGCTCCGTCCGGACCGGCAGGGCCACCCTTTCGCTTCTCGACGGGATTTCCGTGGATTATTATGGGACGCCCACCCCTCTTCAGCAGTTGGCAAGTCTGAGCATCCCGGAGAGCAGACAGATTGCGATCCAGCCCTGGGAAACCAGGATCATTCCGGAAATCGAGAAGGCCATCCTGAAGTCCGACCTGGGGCTTACGCCGATGAACGACGGCAAGGTGATACGGATCAACATCCCCGTGCTCACGGAAGAGAGAAGAAAACAGCTGGTGAAGGTCGTCAGGAAAAGGGCCGAAGAGGCGAAGGTGGCGGTCCGGAACATACGACGGGACGCCAATGAAGAACTCAAGAAGTTCGAGAAGGATAAGCATCTGAGCGAAGATGTGGCGAAAAAGGAACAGGAAGAGATCCAGAAGGTCACCGATGCGTTTATCAAGAAGGTAGATGAGGTCCTGGAACATAAGGAAAAAGAGATAATGGAGGTGTAATGATGAACAGCAACTTTATGCTCAAGGTGGAAGACGCAAAGCTTCCCGATATCCAGAAAGCGCTCCAGCAGGCAGGCGTCAAGGTAAGGAGCATCATCGAAGTCCACAAAGAGGAACAGAAAAAAGAAGAAGCGAAGTAATGGCGGAGCGGAAAAAGCAAAAATCCCTTCCGAAGAAACGGACAGGAGCGGTCCCCCGGGGGAAGACTCCAAAGAAGGCGGGTGCCACATCACGCGGAAAAGGAAAGACACTGCGAGGTTCGAAATTGACGAAGCCGACAAAGAAAAAAACGACTGCAAGCGGGAAACCCGGGGGCAACAAACCGGCAGTCCGAAAAAAGATCCCTGTAACGGTCAAATCCAAAGCGAAGGCAGGCACGAAGGCGAAACCCGCGTCCGGCGAGAACCGACTCCAGGAACTCAGGAAGACGCTCATCGGGAGAAAGGAAGCGATCGTCCGCGAGGCGAAGGAAGAGATCGCGAAATACATCAGCGGGGAAAACCGGCAACTGGTCGAAACGGCACTCGATGAGGGAGACTGGGCGGTCGTAGATATCTCCGAGGACGTCAACCTTATGAGGCTGGCAGCGCACCGCAAGGCACTGCATGACATTGACGAGGCGCTGAGGAAGATCAGCGAAGGGTCATACGGCATATGCGAGGAGTGCGGGGAGGAGATCGGAGCAAAGAGGCTGAGCGTCCTTCCTGCGGCGACCCTCTGCGTAAGCTGTCAGGGGAACAAGGAGCAGCTCGAAGCGATCGAAAAAAAGGAGGAACCCTCGGTCTAGAAGAAGATCCCCGCCGGCTCTAGGGGGGGGCTATCTGGTTGATGCACCTGCCGTATACCTCGGCGAGTATCTTGTCCGCCCCCCTCGAAAGAAGGTCTTCAGCGAGTTTTGTACCGAGGGCTTCCGCGTCCTTCCGGTCGCCTTCCGCATGTGCCCTGACGATCCTGTCGCCCGAGATGCTGCCGACGAGCCCGTCCATGACAATCTTTCCGTTTTCGATGCGCGCGTGTGCCGCGATCGGCACCTGGCATCCCCCTTCGAGCCGTTTCAGACAGGCACGCTCCGCCCTGACGCACGAGGACGTATCCGCATGATCAAGAGGAGCGATGAGGCTATGGATGAATTCGTCGGCAATCCTGCATTCGATCCCGACGGCGCCCTGGCCTATCGCCGGGAGGCTGGTTTCCGGTGAAATGACTTCGGTGATGCGGTTTGCCCATCCCAGTCTTTTGACGCCCGCTGCGGCAAGGATGATCGCATCGAACTGGCCCTCATCCAGTTTCCG
>JAJYLU010000025.1 GCA_021787505.1 Nitrospirota bacterium
GACGATCCATGACGCAGGCGCGATAAAGATCGTGGCCGCCCAGGATGAGCTTCGGCATCTGGAAGAGACCCTGCTGGAGACCCCTGACATCAGGGTTATCGAAAGGGCGGATTTTCGCGGCGCGTATCAGGCGACCAACCTCATCCTCGAGGTGCCCTGGGACGCAGGATATGTCTGCCGGCGGTACGCAGAGACCAGGGGCTGGGAGAAATACCTGAACCGCGGGATACCCAAAGAGGACCTGAAGAGGGGGTTGGAGCCCTTGCTCGGAAATACGGAACCGCGGATAAACATAGAGGTGATACTCACCACATTGCCCGATATGGTCGAATCGGAACTCGGAAACAGTATCCACGAGGAAAGGATAATCGCCCAGAGGGACAACAAACGCTACAAAGGCTATATCCCGACGAATGTCGAACTCCTTGTCGAATCCCTGTTTGCGGTCGGCTTCAGCCCCAGAATCGATATCGACCGGGTGCCGATCAAGCTCTGGGGAAGGTACCTGCCCGAGACCCTGGGCTCATATATCCGGCGCCTGCATAACCTTCCTGAATATGACCTTATCAATTAGCGCCCGGGCTGCACCACCTTTACGGCAAGGCGGGCCGCTGCGATATAATAATACGTGTCTAGGATCATCACGATTGCGGTGCTGCTGGCGTCCCTCCTTTTCTCCACGCCACTGCGGCCTGCAACGGAAACGACCTATTCCAACCCTGTCCTCGTCGATACCTACTCTATCAGGAGGCTGAAGCCGGCGCCGTACACCGGATCGCTCGGTATAGGCGACCCGGCTGTCATTTTTCATGAGGGGAAATACTATCTCTACCCGACCGGTGACAACCACAGCTACAACGTCTACGTATCGGATGACCTCGTCCACTGGACAAAGGGGCCGAAGGTGTTTCAGACCGACGAGACCGGCCTCTGGGCCCCCGACGTCTTTTTCAATCCCGACGACGGAATGTTTTACCTGTATTACACGGTTGACGGCGGGATCGGCGTTGCCTCATCCGGTCGCCCCGACGGAGTTTTCCATGACCTGGGGAGCCTGATCAGAAACGCAATAGACGCACACATGTTCCGGGATGACGACGGCGGTTACTATCTGTATTACGCCCGGTACCCGGAGTTCGGGATATTCGTCCAGCCGATGGCAAGCCCCCTCCTGAAGAAGGGAGGACCCGTTCACTCATTGCGCCGGCCGAAGACTGGGAGATGAAGGATGTGCCGATTACCGAGGCGCCATGGATACTCAAACATAAGAGCGTCTATTATCTCCTCTATTCAGGAGGCAGCGCGGATTCGGAGCATTACGCCATCGGCTACGCAACCGCGAAAAGCCCCCTCGGGCCGTTTACCAAGTACCGTGAGAACCCGATTGTCCGGGAAGGCAACGGCATCCTCGGGCCAGGCCACATCAGCGTCACCATGGACCTCGACGGGAAATTGTGGATGGTTTACCACCAGCAGAAGAACGAGACGAGGGGCTGGAACAGGATAATCTGCATCGACCCTCTCTGGTTCGATGGAAAGGGGGTGCTCCACGGAAGGGCATCGAGGGCAACCCCGGAGCCTGTGCCCGTTACAGCCGGTGGGGCGGAGAAACGGCACGGAAGTAAAGAATATACGCGGGCGTATTAATTCTACTGCGCGCATCACGGACAGAGGGAAGACCTCACGAAACCAGCGCGGTCCAGACGACCGCGATGCCGAAGGATGCGACGGTCACAGGTACCCCGATCCGGGCATGCTCCCTGAACCCGATCTCGACTCCATAACCCTTTGCCTGTTCGAAGGTGATGAGGTTCGCGATGCTTCCGATTGTGATAAGGTTGCCGGCGAACGTGCTCGAAAGCGCAAGCACATACCACTGGACATGCTGCGAAGGATCGAGGAACTTGGTGAGAAGCATCGTGGCCGGAACGTTGCTCACGAGGTTGCTGAGTATGCCCGAGATCATGGCGAGGAAAAAGAGGTTCCGGATGTCGATACCATGCGACCCGAGAGAATCTACTATCAGGAGAGGCATTCCGGTTGTCTCGAGCCCCCTGATGACGATGAAGAGTGCGCAAAAGAGTGTGAGGAGATGCCAGTCTACGAGGCCGAGGATCGAGCGCGTATGCATGCTCCTGCTGCAGAGGAGTATGCCCGCAATGCAGATCGCGCTTATCTCACGCGGCACCGAAGTGAAGAAGAGGGCTATCAGAACAACTGTCGCTGCGATGCCCTTCATGCTCTGATGCCTGTCAAAGGCCGGCCATGAGGTCCCGATGATTTTACCCGTGGCAGGCGTCTTTGCAAGGTCCGTTTTGTAGGTCGTCCGGATTATAAGATACGCAGCTCCCAGCGCAAGGGCGGAGGGGGGGCCGCACCAGAGGAGAAAATGTCCGAAATGGAGCCTGCCGAGCTGTCCTATGAGCATGTTCTGGGGGTTTCCTATGATCGTTGCCGCGGACCCGATGTTGCTAGCCGCGACCATGCCTATGAGAAACGGTACGGGGTTGAGGCCGGCGTTCAGGAGCGAGACGGCGAGGACCGGCGTAAAGGCAAGACAGACGATGTCATTCATCAACACCGCAGACAAAAGGGCGCTTGCGCACATCACGGACAGGAGGAACCCCCCGGGCCTTTTGAGGAAAGCGGTGAGCCTTAGCGCAACCCAGGTGTAAAACCCGCTCAGCGTGAACTGCGACGACAGTACCATAAGTCCGTAGAGGAGAAGGATCGTGGGCATGTCTATCGACAAGACAGCTTTGTGGACCGAGAGTTCCCCTGTGGCGATCATGGCGATCGCCCCCAGAAGCGCGATGCCCGTCCTGTCGAGGGCAAGGCCCGGGACGCCTCCTAACGCGATTCCCGCATAGGTGATCGCCGCGACTGCAAGAACCAGCTGGTTCATTTCTCCTCCATCCTGCTTTTTCTTCCCGATGGCTACTATTGTATCCTGATGATCGGGGAAAATGGGAGTAAAGGGTAAGGAGTAAAGGGTAAGGAGTGACCTATCTGAGTTTAGCCAGAAATTTCCCGGCCACCTTCATCTGCACCGTCTTGTCCTTCGGCATCGTGACATGGATCCTGACGTTGCCCTGGCGTACCGCTAGCGAGAGGTTTATGTCGGTCCATACTGCGTCGTCGCCGATCCCGCTGATATCGCTGTACGCGCCTTTCGGGAGATTCTCCTTGAATGGCGAAACGCTGCCCGCGGCTTCGAGACGGCTCCGGTACTGCGCCATACCCCGTACCGCCTCTTCGACGCTCTTTGCTACGCTGACGTTGAACGACATATTTTTTCCGATATCCCCGCTTTCAAAGCTGCACTGCCAGTTGCCCGCATATAGTTCCTCGGTCTTTGCCGTCACCTTTGAGGCCGGCACACCCAGTATCCCGGCCGCATCTCCGGCAGTAAACCCGTTACAGTCAGCCATGTCGGGCTGATAGAGTTTCCCGGCCTTGTGCGGTTGAGGGCTTCCAACTTCAGCGGGCCTGCCGGTATTCGTTGTGCCTGTCGTCTGTGACCTCTTGCAGGCGCCGAAAAAGAATACCATGAAAAAGCAGATGCCGACCATTGGAGTCAGCCGCAGCAAAAGCAGGCATGGGGATCTTTTTCTTCCGTTCATCGTACTGTACGATAACATGGGACCAAGACAACGTTCAACCCTGTGCATTCAGCGTGTTTTTCGGGAATCCGGCGGGAAACTCACTCTTCGGGTTAGTCGAGAAGTTGATCTTAGAGGAACAAATGTCCTTCACGAATCCGGCGATCGCAAAGGGTTCTCTCCAGTCACTTAAAGGTGTTTAGTTTCGGTCGATAATACGGCCAAGACGCTCACAGTTAAAGGAAAAAAGGGTGAGGCAACAATCGTTGCCGACCAATCAGCAAAAGTGACTATTGGTAAGGAGAAGAAGTCTTTCGAAGACTCAAAGGCAGGTGAGCACGTAACAGTGAGATACCAGAAAAAAGAGGGTAAGCTTTTGGCAAACACTATTGCTGCTGCCCCTTCGCGTGCCGAAAAGATGGAGAAGGCGCCTGGAATGGCTCCCCAAAAGGGGCCTGAAAAGCACGGTTAATATCATAAACGACACACAAAGAAAGGAGGACCCGGAAATGCCGCGCCCTCCTTTCTTTATCACTCGGCTGCCACTATCTGGACGAAATGCTTGTGAATTGTTAAGATTGAGTTGATGGGAGTCATTGACTGGCTGAAGAATGTCGTGAGGCCTCAGCAAACGGTACCGCCTCTTCCGCGGCAGACACCCTATAGACCTCCTGAAGAACCGACTCAGGCAGCCCCGGAGCAGGAGGAACAGGAACCACCGGCCGGGCCCGAGTACGCAGTAAAGCGGCGCTACGAGCGTTTTGCGGTCGGGGACAGGGACCTCACGGCGAAGGCGGCACTTGCAGACATCATCGAGCTCTACAACATCAGCACCGCCGGCTGCTGCATCGTCACGACCAAGACACTTAACCCCGGAGACAATGTCCTCCTGAAGCTTCCGCACGAGAAGGTCTCCTCTCCGCTCAAATGCACGATAATCTGGGAACGGGCTGAGGAAGAAACCGCAGCAGAAGGGCAGGCTGCGAACCTCCGCAAGGCCGGCCTGAAGTTCAGCGACCTCGACACAGGTACACTCGTCAGGATCAAGGATTTCATGCGGCTGGTCGGGATCCCTTCTGATCAGAAACTGGAAGACGGTTTGCGGCCGAGTCCGCTGCGATACAGCATCTTCACCCATGAGAAGGCGAGGATGAATTACCCCACCACATTTCCGGTCAAGAAGATCAGTCTGGGAGGCATGCTCGTGGAGACCGAAAGCGACCTCGATGCCGGCGAACGATACCCGATGGCGCTTTACCTGCCTGAAGGCGACCGGCCGGTGAGGTTTCGCGGCCGCGTTGCATCGAAGGTCCCGACAGGAAGGGGCTTTGATATCGGCGTAGAATTCTGCGACATGAGCGATGATGACCGCGACCGGCTTGCCTCATTCATCAGGACGCTCACCGTCATGCCCTGAGGGCCGGCCTGCAACCTGACGATCTCCTTATGAACGCCCGCAAGAAGAATATCTTCCTCACCGGAACCCCCTCGTCCGGAAAGACGACGGTGATCAGGCGTGTGATCCCGAGACTCCCCCTCCCGGCAGACGGCTTTTACACTGAAGAAGAGAGGGGCGAAGACGGAAGGGCCGGGTTTGTAATGCGGACGCTCGACGGGAAAGAGGCCTATCTCGCCCATCGGCAGATACGGTCCGACTTCCATATCAGGCGGTACGGCGTGAGCATCGAAAATATTGATACGGTCGCGGTCCCTTCGATCGCGCCAAAGGAAGGCCGGATCATCATCCTCGATGAGATCGGCAAGATGGAATGTTTTTCGGAAGCCTTCAGACAAGCGGCGGTCAGGGCGCTAGGTTCCACAAGCATCGTGGTCGGCACGATCACCTTCGGGGGAGACGAGTTCATTCTCGGGATAAAGGCAAGACCGGACATCGAGATACTTGAGGTGACACCGGAGAACAGGGACGCGCTTCCCGACCTGGTCCTCGAAAAGATCAACTCGCTCCTGAAGACATAGTCTCCCTTTTTTCCCGTCGAAGACTCTTTATGCTATAATGATCACAATTCCTGTCCTGAGAAGACCCTGCCGGACAAGGGAAAAAGGAGGGGGGCATGAATATGCGCGTGAGAGGGTACGTCGTGTTTCTTATACTTGCGGCACTATACGCGGGATCCGCATCTGCAGGAGATCTGGACAAGGGGTTTGCCAGGGCGGTTGCCGATGGCGATGTCCTGAAGCTGAAGACGCTGATCGGCCAGGGGGCCGACGTCAACGCCACGAACAAGGAAGGGGAGACGGCGCTGATGGTAGCCAGCCTCGAAGGAAAACTCGATGTGGCTAAACTCCTTGTTGAAAAAGGCGCCGAGGTCAATGCGAAAGACAGCGTCGGCGCCAATGCGCTGCACTATGCCGCCATAGGCGGCTCCCTGGATGTAATAAAGTATCTCCTGGAGAAGGGGGCGGACACTCACGCAAGGACAGAATACGGCGATACGGCCGCATCCATCTCTGAGATGAAGGGGCAGAAAGCCGCGGTCGAATTCCTGAAGGCAAAGGAATAAATATCGAAGCCAGCGGTTGGCGGGACGGTCTTGCGCGACAGGCAAAGAGGTGAACAATGGAAGAGTTTAAAGGGGTGACGGTCGTCAAAAAGGCGAACGTGTATTTTGACGGGAAGGTGACGAGCAGGACGATCATCTTTGCCGACGGCTCGAAAAAGACTCTCGGGGTGATGCTCCCCGGGGAATATGAGTTCAATACAACCGACAAGGAGATCATGGAGATCATGTCCGGCGAGCTCGGCGTGTTGTTCTCTGGCGAGAAGAGCTGGAAGACGATAAGGGCCGGAGAGTCCTTCGAGGTCCCTGCAAAATCTACCTTCAGGCTAAGGGTGAAGACCATCAGCGATTATTGCTGTTCCTTCGCGAAATAACGGTTGTTCATTCTCAGTCTCCACGCCGTACTGTTCGCCCTCCCGGTTTTGGGCTACACTATAGGTATGCTCGAGGTATGCCCGACGAAAGGAGTTCACGATGAAGATTATTCTCTCATGCTGCGCATTTGTTGCCGCGCTGGCGGTGATTTTCACTATTCCCTCATTCTCCCTCGCGGACGAGAGTTTTGCACCGAAGAGGATATTCACCAAACATTTCAATAAGACGCTCTTCGATATCACATCACACGCTGACTACAGTGTCGAGGTGCTTCTGGATGACAGTGAATATCCGATAGGCAAGAACGTCGTAGGCATCGTGGTGCATGACTCGCATGACGCCGATGTGAAGGGGGCCCAACTTGTTATCGGCCTCAAGAATCTTGCAACGGGCCAGGTCACAGCCGGACCGTCCAGGGTCCAGGACAAAAAGAACGGCCTCTATATCGTTTCGGGTCTCGACCTCAGGAAAGAGGGCAGATGGGAACTGTCGATTACGGTAAAGAAAGGCGGCGTTTCGGATGGCGTGAAATTCGTCCTGCCTGATGCACTGAAAGAAAGGGTGCCGAAGGGAAGATACTCGCCCTAATTAACTCAAAGTTGCAGAAGTAACAAAGTGCCGGAGCAGCGAGGATAGAGCACAACCAGCACCTTTGATTTCCGACCTTCACTTTTCAGCTATTGGACTCTGCTGTCCTTCGAGCGGGCAGCTTTTGAATGCCGGCCTCGACGAGGAGAGCATATCGAGAAGCCGTTTCTTTGCTGCCGGAGAAAGTCCGTAGCTGTCGATCTCCTTCTTCAATTCCTCAGGTGTCCCATATCCGCCGAGATATCCGTTCACCCGCGCCGCTGCAGTCGAGTTGACGAAGTCCCGTTCCGAAGGATAGACGGCCTCGAACTCTTTGAGCAGGTCCTGCTCCTGCCTCAGGCGGTACTTCTGGTGGTAGTCCTCTGCAAGCGTGAACCCTGTGTACGGCAGGATCTCGGTGTAAATCTTCTCTTTCAGCCTGGCCTCTTCCCTGCCCTTCGATTCCAAGGCGAGCTTCCGCTGCCCCTCGTCATGGAAAAAAATCACAGCCTTATACTGACGGGACCACGGCCTTGCCGTCGGGTCGTGGCCCTTCCAGAAGATATCGAGAAGCTTCCCATAGGAAATCTGCGCAGGATCGAAATCGAGCTCGATCGCTTCAGTATGATCTCCGAGACGGCGGTATGTAGGGTGCTCTGTCGTGCCGCCTGCATAACCGACACGCGTCCTCACTACGCCGGGGATACTCCCGAACTGGGAGTCAGGGCCCCAGAATCAGCCGAGGCTGAATGTGGCGGTCTCGGTCTTCTTCGGAGCAGCACTGTCTATCGGGGGAATGCCGGCAAGCAGGCCGGCCTGTGTCTCGACTGTCGGCATGGTATTTCTCCTATAGTTTTGAATGAAATAGGAGGTCAACAGACCGGCCGCAAGCACCACGACCAAGAGGAGAACGTTTCCCGGCCGCGATCTTCGTATAATGCCGTCCCGTGACATCATTAAACCTTCATCAGAGATTAACCGATAGATTTGAAGAAACTGTGAATATTTCGTCGTCTCTTATGATTTATGCCATAGCAGCGGGGCCATGCAAGCGGTATAATGGAATCAAGAAAGAGGGTTTCTTACCGCGACGGCGCGGGCAGGAGGCGCAAAGATGGCAGCCCTGAAAGAGAAGGATATCGAAGACGCCTTATTGGAGCTCGGAGTGAAAAGGGGCGTACTATTCTTCGAAGAGTTGTACGACGTTTTTCCGGCTGATTACTTCCCTCTCGAGGAGATGGACCGTTTCCTGATGCTTCTCGACGATCTCGGCGTAAAGGTTATCGAAGGCGAAGGGGAGGGCAGGCAGAAGGCCCGCCATAAACACCGGGCGGCCTGAACATCTCCTAAAGCTGAAGAATGGGGGCATCAGGGAGAAGGATCCCCGAGGCAGCAGTATGCGCTATACCTTGCCGAGGCGTTCGATCTGTCCGCGACGCGGACGGCGTTACATCTTCTTTATGAACTCAATGAAGATGAGAAGGACAACGGCACCCGCCGTAGCCGCGATGAATGAACCCAACTGACCTCTGATGGTGAGGCCGGCGGAATCGAAGAACATGCCTCCTATGAATGATCCGATCAGGCCGACCACCGAATACCCCACATAATCCGTCCCGCGCCTTTTCATGAGCCAACCGGCCAACAAACCCGCAACCATTCCGACGACCAGATAACCAATTACATGCATGTCTCGTGTACCTCCGTATGATCTTATTGTAACCCAAACAATCAGGAAGTCAAAAAAACGTGTTTGACAGAGAGTGCAGTCTGATAAAAGGATAATCAAAAGGCGCAACACTGTTTCGGAGAAACCGGGCAAGTGCAAATGCGGCATGGACCTGAAAAAAGTGGATTCATGAACTAATCAGCAGGTCTGAGAAAAGGCGGGGCCTTTCCGGCCCTGCTTTTTTTGCCTGCAGCAAGATCATATGGCTGCTTCGCAGGCCTCCGGGGTTTCACCGGGGAAAGGTGCATTAATACAGAAGACCAGTATCCCCGAGACCACCTCGACATTCCCCGTCCTGTTTTCAGGTCTTCTCCTTGACCCTCATTTCCCCGGCTTTTTCGTCGGGGCACTATTGACATTCGCAAAAAAAAATGTTTTGTTAGGGAGAGCGCGAATGACTATCACATGTCCTAAATGCAAGACCAGGTTGAATCTTCCCGACGAAAAGGTGAAACCGGAAGGGGCGAGATTCAAGTGCGCAAAGTGCGGCGCAGTTCTGGTCTTTAAAGGAAAGAGCCGGAAGGAAGTACCGGACAGAGGGGAAGAAACCGGCGCCTCTGAGCCGTCTCCGTCAGAGGAAATCCGCGCTCCTCTGGAGGGGGGAGGAACTGATGATCTTACCGGAAAGGAGGAGCGCCCACCGGGGGTTCCCCCGCTTCGGGCGGCTCCGGAAAGCCCCTCTGCCAGTGAGAAGCCGCCGGATGTGCCCCTGAATATGGGGGAGTCTCTGCTGACACTGAAGAAAACGATGGCAGCCCACGAGACGGATAAGGTCTCTTCACCGGCCGGCGGAGAAGGGGGGAAGGGCGTCCCCGGCAAGGCGGTCATCGCGGGATCGGCGGTCGCGGTCCTCATTCTCCTGCTCGTTGCGTTTTTCATCTTCCGTTCTCCGGAGACTGCCCCTAAAAAACAGCCGGCCCCGTTTCCACCGGCAGGGCAAGAGGCGGCTCAGCCTCCGGCCCAGGCTACTTCTCAGGAGAGCCCCCCGGACGTCACGCCTGCGGCAGCTCCTCCGGCAGCAGTCCCGGAAGAGGAGATGGCTTCATCGACGCCCGAGGAGAAGGCGGTCGGAATGGTGAAGGGGTCCGATGCCCTGCTGAAGATGACTTCGGTTGATTCGATCGTCAACAAATGGACGCAGGATAATGCCGGGAAGTATAAGGTGGTCGGCTGGCAGGCGAAAAAGATCGATGATCAGCAATACCTGGTGAGTTATACGGCTCTTGACGGCGGCATGCCCAAGGGCTTTTATTTTGTAGCCAACCTCCAGAGCGGCGTAGTGGAAGACCTTGCCCGCAATCCTGAACTGCAGAAGAAATATAATATCCAGTACGCCCGCTGACATACACGGGTATCGACCGGCGGCGCTAAAACTTCATCAGCAATTTCAGCAGATAATAACCGCATGCCGCGGCGAGGAGGATGAGCACGGCAGCCAGGGCCAGGCGAGATCCTTTTTTCGCGGGTTTCTTTTCCTGTCTCTGCGTATCGCCAGGTATTTTCTTCTCCCCTTCCGGTTTCTCAGCCTCTTTTCCGGAAGGAGCCTGACCGGGCATCTTGATGTCGAGAAGCTCCGTAACCTTGAAATCCTTGTACTGGACTTCCACTTCCCGGCGCATTGCAAGATCTCTCCCGCATTTTTCACAGGACTTCCCGCCTTTTGTTTCTTCTCCGCAGTGCGGGCATTTCATAAGGAAGGAGTTTCTCCCGACAGGTTTCACATCTCAAGGGTATTATAGCAGCCCATAAAAATTCCTGAAACCCCCGCGCGGCCGCCTCGCTTGCATTCCCTTTCCCGCCGCTGTAGAGTAAACTCAGAACGCGGAGCAATGCCCGGATACAAGCGTCCGCACGAAGTGAAGAAAAGGAGCGGCATCCTGTAGCGATGTATGTCGTTGCGATATACAGTATTGGAG
>JAJYLU010000026.1 GCA_021787505.1 Nitrospirota bacterium
GCGAGACCTATAGCGGTAACAAGATCGAATGGGGCGACAGGAAGCGGGGTTTCATCACCTCGGGCGTCTCGTATCTCTATGTCAGGGAAGTCTTCCCGGAGGCCTCCGTGCTGAAACTCGGCATGGTCTGGCCCCTGCCTGAAAAGATGATCAAAGAATTTGCCGGAAAGGTGAAAGAGGTCTTCATCGTCGAGGAACTCGATCCTTTCCTTGAGCTGCATATCAGGGCGATGGGCATCGCCTGCAGGGGCAAGGACCTGGTCCCGGCGATAGGCGAGCTCAACCCCACGATCGTGCGCCAGTCGATCACAGGGAAAAAGGCGGAAGGGATCTTCAAGCCTGTAGCGATCCCCATGCGTCCGCCGAACCTCTGTCCGGGCTGCCCTCACCGCGGCATTTTTTACGCCATCTCGAAACTCGGGGCCTTCGTCACCGGCGATATCGGCTGCTATACGCTGGCGGCGCTAAAGCCGCTTTCTGCGATGGACACCTGCGTATGCATGGGAGCGGGAATAGGGAACGCCCACGGCATGGCAAAGGCGCTCGGCAAAGAAGGGCTCGGGAAGATCGTCGCGGTCATCGGCGACTCGACATTTTTCCATTCAGGCATCACCGGGCTGATCGATATCGTCTTTAACAGGGGCAATTCGACCGTCGTCATACTCGACAACCGGACCACCGGCATGACCGGGCATCAGCCCCACCCTGCCTCGGGAATGACGATCACGGGCGATCCGACGGTCGCCGTCGATATCGGGGCGCTATGCAGGGCGGTGGGCGTAAAACATGTCAGGACAGTCAATCCCCATGACATCGTGGAATGCGGAAAGGTCCTCAAGGAGGAGATCGAACGGCCCGAACCCTCTGTGATCATCACCAAGGCCCCCTGCGTCTTGCTGCCCGAGATGAAGAAACGGAAAGACAAGAAGCTTTTCATCGTCGTCTCCGGGAAGTGCACCGGATGCAGGTCATGCCTCAAACTCGGCTGCCCGGCAATAGAATGGGTCCCGCTAACCGAGGAAGAGGCGAAACAGAGGGGCTACAAAGCGAAACAGAAGGGGTATTCTCAGATCAATGCGGTCCTCTGCGACGGCTGCGGCCAGTGCGCGCCTCTCTGCAAGTTCAAGGCGATCGTTGTAGAGGGGGAAGGGAGCAATGAGTAACCCCTCCCGCCCTCCCCTTAGGGTAAGGGGAGGAGAAAAAACTTTCCCCCCTCTTAAGGTAAGAGGGGGTGAGGGGGAGTTATGATGCTCGAGCAGAAAAGGCGTCGTCGTTCTAAGGAATGCTCATGAAAAAATCGGGCAACATCCTCCTCTGCGGCGTAGGCGGTCAGGGCATCCTCCTGGCGAGCGAGGTCCTTTCATCCGTCCTTCTTAAGGCGAGGTATGACGTAAAACAGAGCGAGGTCCACGGCATGGCCCAGCGGGGCGGGTCGGTGGTCTCCCATATACGTTACGGGGGAAAGGTATATTCGCCGCTCATCGAGCCGGGCACCGCAGACACCACCGTTTCCTTCGAACTCCTCGAGGCGCTCCGGTACCTCCCCTTTTACCGCAGGGGCGGCACCATTATCGTTAATACCCAGAAGATCCTGCCCTCCCCCGTTGCATCGGGGATGGCCACCTATCCTGACGATGTGCTCGAGCAGCTTACCACGCGGGGGCTGTCGGTGCATCCGGTTGACGCCTTCGAGATCGCCGCAGCTGCGGGAGAAAAGAGGGCGGCAAACATGGTCCTGCTGGGCGCACTTTCGGCCTTCCTGCCGGTGAAGGAGGAACTTTTTCTCGATACTGCGGAAGGCAGGGTCCCGGAGAAATTCAGAAAGGCGAATCTGGAGGCCTTCAGAAGAGGCAGGGAGGCGGTTTCAATTAAAAAAGAAACCTCGAAACGTGAAAGGCAATGACAAAGGTTCCCAGTGATCAAACGGGTCCCCATAACTCCCCCTCGCCCGCTCTTAGCTGGGCTGGAGGGCGTTATTTGTGAAAGATGCAGTCACCTTGCTTAATGCACCTTTCAGGAACGAAGCAACCATTTTACGGAGGTGAAGTCCGACATGATATGGAATGAGGAATTCGAGACGCTGCCGCGCGAGGCGCTGGAGGCCCTTCAACTGAAAAGGCTGAAGAGCCTCGTCGAAAGGGTCTATGCTGCGGTACCCTACTACCGCAAGAAGATGGAGGGGGCGGGGGTGACACCCTCAGACATCAGGGAACTCCGGGATTTGCGAAGGCTCCCCTTCACGACAAAAGAAGACCTCAGGTTGAACTACCCCTTCGGTCTCTTCGCCGTCCCGTTCGAACAGGTGGTCAGAATCCACGCATCATCCGGCACGACCGGGAAACCTACGGTCGTCGGCTATACAAAAAAAGATATCGAATCCTGGGCCGAACTCATGGCGAGGACCCTTTCCTGCGGAGGCGCCCACCGGGGCGACGTGGTGCATAACGCGTACGGATACGGCCTTTTCACGGGCGGGCTCGGCGCGCATTACGGCGCGGAAAGGCTAGGCGCGGCCGTAATCCCGATATCGGGGGGCAATTCGAAGCGCCAGATCATGATCATGCAGGATTTCGGCTCCACCGTGCTCATGTGTACGCCGTCGTACGCCCTGAACCTCGCTGACGTCATGAAAGACATGAACGTAGACCCGAAGACCCTGAAGCTCCGAGTCGGGTTGTTCGGCGCGGAACCCTGGTCGGAGAAGATAAGAGAAGAGATCGAAAAGAGGCTGAACATTAATGCCATCGACATCTTCGGCCTCAGCGAGGTAATGGGCCCCGGGGTCGCAAGCGAGTGCATCGAGGAAAAGCACGGTCTGCATGTCTTCGAAGATTTTTTTATTCCGGAGATCATCAACCCCGAGACAGGCGAGCCGCTTCCCCCCGGGGAGCGCGGGGAACTCGTTTTTACCACACTGACGAAAGAGGCGTTTCCGGTTATACGCTACCGGACGAAAGACCTCTCGAAACTTATTGCAGAGCCTTGCAGATGCGGAAGGACCTTCTACCGGATGGAGCGGATCACCGGAAGGACCGACGACATGCTGATCATCAGGGGAGTAAACGTCTTTCCTTCACAGATCGAGCACGTGCTGATGAGTATCGAGGGGGTGGAACCCCACTACCAGATCATCGTCAACCGGGAAGGGGCCCTCGACATCATGGAGGTCCAGGTGGAGGTGAGCGAGGAGATATTCTCGGACGAGGTGAAGGTGCTCGAAAGGCTGGCGAGACGCATCGAACGGGAGATCAAGGACCTGCTCGGGATATCCTGCAAGATCAAACTTGTCGAGCCGAAGACTATACAGAGGAGCGAAGGCAAGGCCAAGCGGGTGATAGACAACAGGAAATTATAACCGGGTAATAGGTGATGGGTGATTTTGGTTTTTCCTATGACCTATGACCGATAGCCTATGACCTTTTTATTAAGGGGGTTTTATGAAAGTCGAACAGATATCGATATTCCTTGAAAACAAGTCGGGCAGGCTTGCTGATGTGGCGGAGGTCCTGGCGAAGGCGGGGATCAACATACGTGCCCTTTCGCTGGCGGACACGACCGATTTCGGCATCCTTAGGCTTATCGTCAACGACACGGAGAAGGCGAAGCAGGTGCTGAAGGACAATGGCTTCACGGTCGGCAAGACCGAGGTGATCGCGGTCGAAGTCCCGGACAGGCCCGGCGGTCTCGGCCATATTCTGACCGTCATGAAGGAGCAGGGGATAAACGTGGAGTACATGTACGCCTTCGTGCAGCGGTCAGGCGGCAACGCGGTCATTATCTTCCGTTTCGATGAGATCGAGAAGGCGATCGCGGCATTGCAGAAGTCCGGGGTGGTGATCCTGAAAGGCGAAGAAGTGTATGCCCTTTGAGAATTCGTGAGCATTTATTTCAATCCATATAAGGAGGAAAGAGCATGAAGACAGTAACGTTAGTAGTGGTAAGCATCCTGTGCATTCTTATGATGGCGGCTTCACCGGTCCTGGCGGCCGACACCATCAAGGTCGGCGCCATCCTGGCTGTGACCGGCCCGGCGTCCTTCCTCGGCGCGCCTGAGGCGAAGACGCTCCAGATGATGACTGAGGAGATCAACAAAAAAGGCGGGATAATGGGCAAGAAGATCGAGCTCATTATCAAGGATTCGGGCGCCAGCCCGGAAAAGGCTCTCTCCTTCGCCAAACAGCTGATCGAGGAGGACAAGGTCCTTGCGATCATCGGGCCTTCCACGAGCGGCGAGACGATGAAGATCAAGAACGTTGCGGAAGAAGGAAAGACGATCCTGCTCTCCTGCGCTGCCGCTGAAGTGATCGTAAACCCTGTGGCAAAGTACGTATTCAAGACCCCCCAGAACGACAGCTTTGCGGTCATTAAAATCTTCGATCAGATGAAGAAAATGAAGATCTCGAAGATCGGAGTTCTTTCTAGCAACACCGGCTTCGGCCAGGCGGGCAAGGCGCAGATCGAAAAAATGGCTCCCGAGCACCAGATCCAGATAGTGGCCAACGAGGTCTATGACAAGGCGGCCACCGACCTTACCGCAGAAGTGACGAAGGTAAAGGCCTCCGGCGCCCAGGCGATCATCAACTGGTCGATCGAGCCGGCACAGTCGATCGTCATCAAGAACGCCCGCCAGATCGGCTTCAAAGGTCCGATCTTCCAGAGCCACGGCTTCGGCAATATAAAGTATGTCCAGGCGGCAGGACCGGCGGCAGACGGCGTCATCTTCCCGGCGGGCAGACTGCTCGTAGCCAATGAACTTCCGAAGAGCAATCCCCAGAAGGCGGTACTTATGGCCTATAAGAAAGACTACGAGAGAAGGTTCAAGGAAGACGCAAGCACCTTCGGCGGACACGCCTATGATGCGATGCTCATCCTGACCAAGGCGATCGAGAAGGCTCACAGCACAAATGAGGAGGCGGTCCGGAGCGCTATCGAGAACCTGAAGAAAGTGGTCGGCACCGGAGGCATCTTCAATTTCTCGCCCCAGGACCACAACGGACTCTCAATCGATGCGTTCGAAATGCTCACCGTCAAGAAGGGCAAGTTCGTCCCTCTCGGCAAGTAACCGGGCGATCAGCAGTCTTCAATCGGGAGTATCCGCGGATAGCGGATACTCCCGATTGTTTGAAAGAGAAAGATGAATTTTGACCTTTTTTTCCAATATATAGTCGCGGGAATCACCTACGGAACGATCTATGCGGTCGTTGCCATAGGATTCAATATCATCTATAACGCCACCGGCATCATCAATTTTGCGCAGGGTGAATTCGTGATGCTCGGCGGGATGACCGCCGTCACGCTCCTTCGCTACCTTCCCCTGCCCGCGGCGGTCCTCGCGGCGATGATCATCACCATGCTCGTCGGCGGCCTGATCGAGATACTTTTCATACGCTGGCTCTACAAGCCTTCCGTGCTCAGGATGATCATCATCACGATCGGGCTGTCGATACTCATACGCGAGACCGCGCTCCATATCTGGGGGGAAGGAGTAAAGGCCCTGCCCTATTTCACCGGCACGTCGGTGAGCTCTATTAAACTCGGCGGCGTCTTCATCTCGCCCCAGGTGCTCTGGGTCGTCGGAATCAGCGCCGTAATGGTAGCGCTCCTGAACATCTTCTTCAGTTATACGATCACGGGACGGCAGATGCGGGCCTGCTCCGTAAACCGCGACGCCGCAAGGCTCTGCGGCATCAACGCAAAAAACATGGTGACGCTTTCCTTCATGCTGAGCGCCGCGATAGGAGCACTGGGCGGTTGCATAGTGTCTCCCATCACCTATGTGCAATACGACAGCGGCACACCGCTTGCGATAAAGGGCTTTACAGTGGCGATCCTCGGCGGACTCGGCAACAGCGTTGCAGCGGTAGCTGCGGGACTCGTGCTCGGCATACTCGAGTCCTTCAGCATCTGGGTGATGCCGGCCGCCTACAAGGACGTTATCTCTATCTCGATCCTCCTCCTCATCCTTTTCGTCAGGCCGAGCGGCCTTTTCGGAAGCAAAGAGGCCGCGGACCTGAAGGAGTTTTGATGCGCTCCCGCATACACCGCGCTCTTTTCGGTCTTGTCGCGGCGGTGATCGCGGTCCAGCAGGTCACCGCATACACCGGCTCGGAATATTATCTTACCCAGCTCACAATGTCGGCGTATTATTCCCTCGTCATCGTCGGGCTCTGTCTACTGATGGGGTACGCGGGCCAGATCTCTCTCGGACACGCCGGTTTCTTCGCAATCGGAGGGTATATCTCCGCCTTTCTGACGACACATGACCTCTCACCGCTGAAAGACAGCGGCATTGTATCCTTCCTTTCGAAGGCCGGCCTGCTCTCGCAAAGGACGGACCTTTACGGCGGCCGGCTCCTGACCGTCCAGCCCTGGGCCGCCTGCATCGTGGCGATATTAGCAACAGTAGTCATCGCGTACATCGTGGGGGGACCGGTGCTGAGGCTGAAGGGTCATTATCTTGCGATGGCAACTCTCGGTTTCGGGACGATCATTTACCGGATCGCCATCGGTACGACGGCCCTTGGCGCTGCGGACGGTCTTTCGGATGTTCCGCCCTTCAGGCTTCTTCCTTTCCTTGAAGTAAGCGGCGAAATGTCCGACCGGGTCCAGAATTATTATATCGCCTGGGGACTCGTCATCCTTGCGGTGCTTTTTTCGCTGAATATCATCCATTCACGTATCGGGAGGGCCCTGCGGTCGATCCATGGGGCCGAGGACGCAGCAAATGCCATGGGTATCGACACGGCGCGGTACAAGCTTAACACCTTCGTGCTGAGTGCCGTGTTCGCGTCGGTGGCCGGCGTATTTCTCACCCATTACAACGGCGGCATAGGGCCGTCAGAGGCGTCGATCATGAAGTCGGTCCGGTACGTGGCGATTGTCGCGGTCGGGGGCATGGCCAACCTCTGGGGCGCGCTCGTCATGGGGACCCTGCTGAACTTCCTCTCCCTCCGCGGCTACCTCGGCACATACGACGACGCGGTCTTCGGGGGCATCCTGATAATCATCATGCTTTTCGTACCCCAGGGCCTGCTCCATGTCGACGTCTTCCGGGGCCTCAGGGGTCTGGTCCTGCGAAGACCGAATGAAAAGGAGACGTAATGCAACTCCTTGAGGTGAAGGGAATAGGCAAGCGGTTCGGCGGCCTTCAGGCGGTCAACGGGGTGAGCTTCGGTGTCAGAGGTGGTACTGTCAAGGCCCTCATAGGTCCGAACGGGGCAGGGAAAACAACGCTCTTCAACCTGATCTCGGGATTCCTGACTCCCGACAATGGGACGATCCTTTTCCATAACCATCCGGTCCAGGGACTCAGGCCCTTCGAGATCGCGGCAAAGGGCATGGCCCGCACCTTCCAGCATATCAGGCTGTTTCCGGAGATGACCTCCCTTGAAAATGTCATGATCGGCAGACATATCCACGGCAAGTCGGGATTCCTGTCTGCGATGCTCGACCTCCCACGGACGCGACGGGAAGACCGGGATGCAAGGGAGAAGGCCCTTGAACTGATGGATTTTCTCGGGATAGCAGGACTCGCTGGGCACGAAGCGACAAGTCTTTCTTACGGACAGCAGCGTCTTGTCGAACTGGCTCGGGGCCTTGCCTGCGAGCCGGCACTGCTCCTTCTCGACGAACCTGCTGCGGGGCTGAACATGCGCGAGACCGCGGAAATGGCGTTCCTGATATCCAGGATTCGCGACAGGGGCGTGACGATCCTGATCGTCGAGCATGATATGTCTCTCGTCATGAATATCTCCGACGAGATCATCGTCCTGAATTACGGAGAGAAGATCGCCGATGACGTGCCCCTTGCGATCCAGAAAAACGAGGATGTAATTCGCATCTACCTTGGCGGTGATGGAGATGCTTAAGATCAAGAACCTCGAGTCCGGATACGGCAAACTGAGGGTATTGAGGCGGGTAACGATGCATGTTGCCGGGGGAGAAATCGTGACGATCATCGGCGCCAACGGCGCCGGAAAAACAACGCTGCTCAGCACGATTTCCGGCCTTCTGAAGCCGTCCGCCGGCGAGATCGCCTTTGATAAACAGGACATCAGCCGCACGCCGGCCGAGAAAGTGGTCTTCCTCGGCTGCTCGCTAGTCCCGGAGGGCAGGCAGGTCTTCTCCTCGATGACAGTGAAGGAGAACCTCGTGCTGGGCGCCTATGTGAACTACAGGAGAAACAAGAGGGACCGTGTAAAGACGGGCCTAGAGAAGGTGTACGGCCTTTTTCCGATCCTTAAGGAGCGGGAGAAGCAGCTCGCTGGAACATTGTCCGGCGGCGAACAGCAGATGCTCGCGATCGGCCGGGCGCTCATGGCAGAGCCAAGGCTTATCATGATGGACGAGCCTTCGATGGGCCTGGCCCCGCTGATCGTCAAGGACATCTTTTCGATAATCGTAAGGCTCCGCGAGGAGGGCAATACCGTGCTTCTCGTCGAGCAAAACGCAAAGGCTGCGCTCGGGATCGCCGACAGGGGCTACGTCCTGGAGACGGGAAGGATCATCCTTCAGGGAACTGCCGAAGACCTGCTTTCCAACAAAGACGTGCAGAGGGCATATCTCGGCAGGGACCTCGATACGGAAACGACGTTATAAATTTCTGTAGGGGCGGCCCCGCGTGGCCGCCCTGATTTCGGGCAGACACGCAGGTCTGCCCTACACATTCGGATGCAAGGGCATGGCGCGACGTGCCCTACAACCCTGTATTTTACATCGGAGGAAACTATGTACTGGGAACCTGAAAAAGAGACGATGGAGAGGGAGGAGCTTGAACAGCTCCAGCTGGAGCGGCTCGAGGCGACCCTGAACAGGGTGCATATGAACGTCCCCTTCTACCGCAGGAAGTTCGACGCGCTCGGCATCGACACCGACGACATCCGGTCGATCGGCGACATACGGAAACTCCCCTTCACCACTAAAGACGACCTGAGAGAAAATTACCCTTACGGACTGTTCGCGGTCCCGCTCCGCGAGGTCGTGAGGATCCACGCGTCCTCAGGTACGACCGGGATGTCGACCGTCGTCGGGTATACTAAAAACGACATAAAGACCTGGTCGAACCTCGTGGCCCGCGTGCTCACCGCAGGAGGGATCACAAAGGACGACGTGATCCAGATCGCCTTCGGCTATGGTCTCTTTACCGGCGGGTTCGGCATCCATTACGGAGCGGAAAGGATCGGCGCGTCGGTCATCCCGATCTCCAGCGGAAACACTGCGCGCCAGATCAAGATTATGCAGGACTTCAAGACGACCGCGCTGATTTGCACCCCCAGTTACGCCCTCCTGATAGCCGATACGATCATGGAGATGGGGATCAACGTCAACTCGCTCTCGCTGAAGTACGGCCTCTTCGGGGCGGAGCCGTGGTCCGAGGCGATGCGGAAAGAGATCCAGGACAAGCTGAAGATCGTGGCGACCGACAATTACGGCCTCAGCGAGGTGATGGGCCCCGGCGTCGCGGGCGAGTGCCTCGAACGCAACGGGCTCCATATCAATGAGGACAACTTTCTAGTGGAAATCATCAATCCGGAGACCCTGGAACCGGTGCCGCCGGGAGAAACCGGCGAACTCGTGATCACTACTCTCACGAAGGAGGCGTTCCCGGTCATACGCTTCAGGACGCGCGACCTGACACGCCTGATACCTTCACCCTGCCCCTGCGGAAGGAAGTTCATGCGGATGCACAGGGTCATGGGAAGGACTGACGACATGCTGATCATAAAAGGGGTGAATGTCTTCCCGTCTCAGATCGAACATGTGCTCTTTGACATCGAAGGGACAGAGCCCCATTATCAGATAATCGTGGACAGAAAAGGTGCGATGGACGACGTCACCGTCAAGGTCGAGGTCTCGGAGCCGATATTCTTCGACGAGATGAAAAAGCAGAACGAGCTGATGGACCTGATCAAGAGAAGACTCGCCTCTGAACTCGGCATCGGGGTCAACGTAAGGCTGGTAGAAAAGAAGAGCATCGAGAGGAGCGAAGGAAAGGCGAAGAGGGTCATCGACCTCCGGAAGATCTGATCCTCTTTCTTACCTGCCGCAGGCGGGGCCTCCCATGGAGTAAAAGGAGGGGGCACAAGCCCCCTCCCAGTCGATCACCATCTCTTACCGTGGCAGCTGTAGCAGGACGGGCCGCTCCCGCCCCTCAGGTCAGCGCCATGACAACTCGTGCAGGAAACTGTTCCGTTCTGTCCCACATAATCGCCATGGGTGCTTCTCCAGTCGGAGGGATGCCCCGAGGGTGCCGGCGTCGGGGACGGCGTCTGAGAAGCAAGTGACGTAGCGATAGCCTGCACCTGCACCGCTGTCAACGAACTCAGACTCCCCATCGGATAACTCGGGTTGGCTATGGCCGCGGATATCTGTGCTGCCGTCCGTCCCGCCTTCGTCGATGACGCAAGCGCCCCGTGACACGACGAACAGTTCTGCGTATAAAGC
>JAJYLU010000027.1 GCA_021787505.1 Nitrospirota bacterium
CTAAAAGAGGCAGTGTAACAGCTCCTTGATAGGACATTTCTATTTTGGCTATTTAGGACATTATCATTTTGGCGTTACAGGGCGCGGCGGCAAGCTGTTACGCCAATTTAGAAATGCCCGCTTTTTACCAAAGTAGAAATGTCCGGTTTTCATGTTTAAATGCTAATCTTAGTTTAGATATAAAGTAGTGGCTCCTAAAATGATGTAGTTTCCGGCAAGAAGCGGACACCAAAAAAGGAGCCAATATGAAAAAAGTACTATAATTAAGAGGAAAAGGCAATTTCCAGAGAGGCAGCAAAGGGGTCAGGTCTTGTTTCTTGCAGGGAAAAACTGAAGTGTGATAGAATACCACTATGGCAAGACCGCTGAGAATCGAATACGATGGCGCCCTTTACCACATTACCTCAAGGGGAAACGAAAGAAAGGCGATATTTCGGGATGACGAGGATCGTGTCGGTTTTCTTGAGGCCCTTCAAAAGGTAAATGAGCGGTTCAACTGGATATGCCATGCATATTGTCTCATGAACAATCACTATCACCTCGTTGTCGAGACCCCCGACGGCAACCTTTCGAAGGGGATGAGACAGCTAAACGGGGTCTACACACAGTACTTCAACAGGAAACACCATCGAGTCGGTCATATCTTCCAGGGCAGGTACAAGTCGATCCTGATAGAGAAAGAGAGCTATCTCCTTGAAGTGAGCAGGTATGTCGTTTTGAACCCGGTAAGGGCGAAGGCGGTAAAAAAGCCTGAGGACTGGAACTGGAGCAGCTATCGCAGTACGGCCGGAATGGAAAGGCCCCATAAATGCCTAAGCCCGGACTGGATATTAGCACAATTCGGGACAAAAAGACGGCAGGCGGAGAAGAAGTATAGAGAGTTTGTAGTAGCGGGAATTCAGGAAAAGGGGATCTGGGAGGAAGTGCGGGGGCAGAGCGTTTTAGGTAAAGGGATATTTTTTGAAAAACTTCTCGCCCACGTAAAGGCAAATGAGGACATAAAAGAGATACCGAGGAGGCAAAGGTACGTAAATAGGCCAGCGCTGTCAACGGTACTCTCCCACGGGGAGCACTCTGCCAATCAGATAAGAAAAGCCGTGATGGACTATGGATACAGTCAGAAGGAAGTGGCTGAATTCCTGGGCGTCCACTATTCCACAATAAGCAGGTGGGTGAACAGGACATCTAATGCAAGAAAAAAGACCTGACCCCATTTTCTCCCCTGACCCCATTTTCTCCCCGCGTGTAAAGTGATGAGAGTTTATGTTAACGATATAGCAGTCGATATTCTGCCGGGGATGACTGTCAGACATGCGGTCATCAGCGCGGGCTTGATGGATCAGATCTGCCTGAAGAAGGTCTATGACGAATGGGGCAATGAGGTAGGCCTCGACGGAGCGCTTTCCGAGGGGGCGAAGATTTTCGTGAGGTAAAGGACGGGGGCTGTTTAGATGCCATTGCCCTTGCAATAAAATTGTCCCAGAGGATCGGGACGCGGGGATACCGAAGGGAGAGCTAACAACAGGATTTCCGCATTACACAATTCAAGAGGAAACAGAGGGGGCGGTCGAAACAGTTTACAGTCATCGATGCGAGGACAAGAGAGGAATACGACGCGGCCCATATTTTTGGTGCAGTCAGCATCCCGGAAAAGGATTTCGAGAAATTCATGAATCGCCTTCCTCAGGACAAGGGCGCGCTCCTTGTAGTTATTTGTAACGACCCGCAATGCGAAACGAGCAAGCGGTGGGTGAGGAAGACGGCTGCTGCCGGCTATGTAAACATAGTTATTTATGTAGATGGGTTTTTGATCTGGAAAGAAAACATAATGCCAATATCACCGTTCTGAAACGATCTTGATATTTCTGATGCAAATAAACCTTAGAAACCGGACCATAGTCGCTAAAGGAATACAGTAATAAGCCGCATAACAACGCCGCCTTATACCAGCAGATCGGCAAGTTAGGCCGGAATATCAAGCGGGAAGTAAAGAAATAAATGAAAGGGGGAAGATTTCTTCCCCCTCTCATCCGGGGTCGTTAAGAAGCAGGGCTAATGTAGGGAATGGACTAAAAATTGGCGATAAAATGCCAGTCCTCTCTATAACCGGTATTTGATCCATATAGGTCAAGAGTACCGTCGCTACGCACATCGGCAAATAAGTAGTTCCATCCATAAGTTTCTGACGGCACCGGGGCGCCGCTGCTATCGAGCACGACTGCAAAGAAACTGCCGTTGGCGTCCGTGCTTTCATAATTAATCACCGCATGATCGCCAAAAACATTCCAGTCCGGATATACTGCAAGATAACTGGATGTGAACGGTGAATCGGCGATAAACGCCTGAGCCTCACTCCTGGAATAACTTAATACCACCAACAGACCAATGACTGCAATAATCAGAATGCCTCTTTTCATTTCCTCTCTCCTTTCGAGAAATAGTTGGAATAATTACCGAGCCTCGGCTGGACTGCGCAAATCCCGACGATATCTTTTTCCTCTGAAAATCACCTCCTTTTTCGATTTTGTAAGCCCACTACGATAATACATCGTGATAAGCTTATCTTTCCAAATTATACGCCAAAAAAATGGTTAAGTGATAAGAATGTATCGGCCGGGGTGACGGGTTGGGATACATGTAGAAAATAAGCGCTTCCTACCGCGTCATCCACGAACGCGAGCGTACGGAGAAGAGCGCATAGGGGAATATCCAGAAAAGGGTAAAGGCCGAAAAATACGAGTAGAGGATGCCGTAGATGAAATCCCACGATCTTTCGGAACGGAAATAATACAGCGTATTGAGGAACGACATTAGTCCGATGGCGAAGAGCAGCCGGAGGATAGTCGCCGGGTCATGCATGCACATGAAGACGAGCAGCCCAAGCACCGCATAGCTGATCGGAAAGCGCAGGTTCCGCACACAGACATCCACAAGCGTGATAAGGCGGGACCATAAGGGCCGCTTCCAGAGGACCTTGAAAAGCCGCAGTTCTTCCTTTATATAACTTCTCTCCCACCTCAGGTACATCCTGCTCATTTTTGTATACGTAGCGGGAGCCACTGTATGGACGACCGCCGTTCTTTGATAGACCGTATCGTACCCTTCGGAAAGTATGAAGTTCGTCAGAGAACGGTCTTCCCCGTATGTGCAGGGCTCACCGAGGAAGGTCTGTTTCATCCAGCGTTCGAGCACCTGACGAATGGCCGACAGGCGGTAGGCGGAAAGAGCCCCCGGGCAGCAGTAGACGGCGCCGTAAGTAGACTGTGCGGCGCGGAGAAAATCAAAGGACAAAATAAACCGCACGTGGAGCATTCGGGGAATAATCCCCTCTTCTTTGTTGAAGACGGAGACTTTTCCGGCGACCGCCCCGACCCTTGAATTGCGAAAAGGGCCGGCAATGGACAGAAGGGTGTCACGCTCGATCACGCTGTCGGAGTCTATGGTGACGGCTATTTCCCCCTCTGCTCGCCGAAACCCCTCTTCGAGGGCCGCACGCTTGCCCCGATTTTCAGGGAACCGGATCGGTTTTACCAGGCCCGGGTGGCGGAGGGCCGCCCTCATGATGTAGTGCCAGGTATCGTCTTTACTGCCGTCATCGATGACGATAAGTTCCAGCTTTTCGCTCGGGTACCTCGCTGCCGCCACGGAATCGATCGATTTTTCGACCATCTGCCCCTCATTGTATGCCGGGATGATCACCGTTACGGAGGGCGCATTGTTCCATGCAGCGGAGGCGGCAGGCCTGTACCAAAACCACAGAATAGTTCTGAATACCAGAAGAAGGGAGCCCATTGTTGCCCAGATCACACTCGGACGGACAATGAAGCGGGACCATTGGGCCGTTCTTGCGTACTGCAATACAGAATGGAAGAGATTCGAGAAAATACTCGTGTAAACGATAAAAAGGAGGGCAGTTATGATCGAGGCGATAACACTCAAATCCCATAGGACCTGAAGAGGTTCCGCCGGAATGCCGGCAGAGTTATGGGAAAGATTTCTGACCTTCTGAGTATACATTGTCGTATTTCCTTTGTTGTGTGTTGGGAGTGGCCTAACGTGCAACCGAGGTGAAGGAGCTTCTCAGGGCATCCTCCGGCCCGATTCCGGAAATGTATCCCGACTGAACGGCTGCCTGTCAAATTATAGATTAATACCTGGTGAAACAGATTGTCAAATTAAAGAAATTTCATTTTCACTCTTCCCTCTTGGCCCCGACGAACCAGTCGCTCTTGTCCGCAAACAGCGCGTTGAAGGTCGTCAGCGACCCGTAGCACCGGGTGACATATTGCTGCAGGTCCGCTTTTTCTGCGTCCGTCAGGTCCTTATGGGAATTGATGTTCTGTTCGAGGACCCTCAGCTGGTTGCGGACCAGGACGATCTTATGGAAGAAGGTATCGATCGGGACGGTCTTACCCTGTAAGCCAGGCTTCCCCGGCTTCAGGACCATCTCTCCGCCTTCCCACTTTGCAGCCAGAGGGGGAGAAGCGCCGACAAGGCCCTCTTCGCGCAGGACTTCCCTGATCGCGTCTTTCAATTCATCCATCTCCATACCTCTTCCTCCCTCCTCCTGATACGGAACATCCGATAGTTCGTCTGCTGCCGCAGCCGGGTCAAACAATTTCACACCGCCCTTTATGAAGTCCACGGCGAGCCGTGTCTCCTCAATATTGACAACTCTTCCCGTGCCGAAGACTTTGTGGTGCACCACCTGTCCGTTATGAAATTTGTCCGTCATAAAACCTCCGTCGAGCTTAAGGTCTGCTCTTATTATCCATTAAAACGAAATGAATGGATAGCAAATCGTAATACACGACTGCCGTATGTGTATGCGTCCACTTTTATGTTATTATTTATACTTCATGGAACAGAGACTTCAGAAGATAATCGCAGAGATGGGCATCGCCTCCCGCCGGAAGGCGGAGGAGCTGATCATGGAAGGACGTGTGACCGTGAACGGGCAGCCGGCGGTCATCGGGATGAAGGCCGACGCGCTCAGGGACCATATCAAAGTGGACGGCAAGCTCCTCGTGACGCCCGAAAAGAAGGTCTACTACATATTCAACAAGCCGAGGGGAGTGGTCACTTCGATCGGCGACCCGCAGGGAAGGCCGACGGTGAACGATTTCCTGAGGGGCATCAGGCAGAGGGTCTTTCCGGTCGGCAGGCTCGACTACGATTCCGAAGGCATGCTCTTTCTCACCAATGACGGGGATTTTGCGCACGCAGTGCTTCATCCCTCCAAGAAGATACCGAAGACCTACCTTGTAAAGGTGAAGGGCGTTCTGGAAGAAGAGGACATCGAGAAGTTGAGAAACGGGATAAAGATCGAAGGCGGAATAACCGCCCCCGCGAAGGTGAAACGGCTGAGGAAGACCGAGAACAATTCCTGGATAGAGATGACGATACACGAAGGAAAGAAGCGGCAGATCAGACGGATGCTCGAGAGGGTCGGCCACCCGGTCATCAGATTGATGAGGGTGAGAATCGACGGCATCGAGATGGGAGATCTGGGTGCCGGAGCGTACAGGCGGATGACAGCGGAAGAGATGAAGAAGATAAGCAAAGAATTGCAATCGGGGGAGGCGGTATGATTCGCGATAAAGGGTGCGGAGAGCTAAACGAGGGCGACATACAGTCGGTGCTGACGATTGCGGGATGGATCTTCAGGCGAAGGGACCACGGCGGCCTGATATTCATAGACCTGCGGGACAGGAGCGGCCTGTGCCAGGCGGTCTTCAGCCCGGACGTTGCGGCCGATGTCCATGAGCGCGCCCACGACCTGAGGGCCGAGTATGTGATCGCCGTGACGGGCGAGATCCGGAGACGACCCGTAGGCACCGAAAACCCGAACATCCCTACCGGCATGGTCGAGATGTATGTGAGGAGACTCGATGTGCTGAACGAGGCGGCGCCGCTGCCGTATAACATGGAAGAGGCTGCCGAGGCCGGCGAGGCCTTGCGGCTGAAGCACAGATATCTCGATCTGAGAAGGCCCGAGATGCAGAAGAACCTCATTATGCGCCACCGCATCGCAAAGATCACGAGGGATTACCTCGATGAGCGCGGCTTTCTTGAGATCGAGACTCCGATGCTCACGAAATCGACGCCCGAAGGCGCGAGGGACTATCTCGTGCCGAGCCGCCTGAACCCGGGCCAGTTTTACGCGCTTCCCCAGTCTCCCCAGCTCTTCAAGCAGATCTTGATGGTCGCGGGTCTCGAAAGATATTTCCAGATCGTCAAGTGTTTCCGTGACGAGGACCTCAGGGCAGACCGTCAGCCGGAGTTCACCCAGGTGGACCTGGAGATGTCCTTCGTCGAGAGGGAAGAGGTACTTTCTCTTATGGAGGGGCTCATGAAGCGGCTCTTCAAGAGCGTCCTCGATGCCGACATAGAAACTCCCTTTCCGAGGTTGAGTTACGGGGAGGCGATGGACCGGTTCGGAAACGACAAACCGGACCTGAGGTTCGGCCTTGAGCTGAAGGATATGGCCGATCTCGCTTCGAAGGGTACGTTCAAGGTGTTTCTCGATGCGCTCGCTTCCGGCGGGTCCGTAAAGGCGATAAACGGTAAAGGCATGGCCGGCCTTTCGAGGAAAGAGATCGACACCCTGACCTCCGAGGCCCAGTCTTTCGGGGCGAAGGGACTTGCCTGGATCAAGGTGAAGGGCGGGTTCGAATCGCCGATCGCGAAGTTCTTCCCGGAAGATGTGCTGAAAGAGATGGCGGCCCGCCTGGAGGCCGAAGAAGGGGACCTGATGATGTTCGTTGCCGACAAACGGAAGGTCGTCTATGACGTCCTCAGCCGAATGAGACTCGAACTCGGCAGGAGACTGAATCTCATCCAGCCCGGATACCGGTTCTCATGGATACTGGATTTTCCTCTTCTGGAGTGGGACGAGGAAGAGTCGAGGTTCCAGGCGATGCACCACCCTTTCACCTCTCCTGCGGACGGCGACATCGCGGCGATGCTCGAAGGCGATATAAACGACAGGGAAATGCTCTCTTCACTGAAGGCGAAGGCCTATGACGTCGTGTTGAACGGCTATGAGATAGGCGGGGGGAGCATCCGTATCCACCGGCAGGATGTCCAGAAGAGGATGTTCGATCTCCTCGGGATTACTGAAGAGGAGGCGAGGGTGAAATTCGGGTTTCTCCTGGATGCGCTGCAGTACGGCGCGCCGCCGCACGGCGGCATCGCGCTCGGGCTTGACCGTCTCGTGATGCTGATGGCAGGGGCCCCCTCCATACGGGACGTAATCGCCTTCCCGAAGACACAGAAGGCCTTCTGCATGATGTCCGGCGCGCCTTCGTCGGTCGACCCTAAGCAGCTCCGGGAACTGCATATCAAGACCGACGTGATTGTCGACAAGACATAAGGCCCTCTCCGGTTTCGCTTTTCCGTCCTTTTTTTTTCTGCTACAATCTTTGTGAGAGGTTCGCGCTCTGCAATACTGAAGGAAAGAACGGAATATGGAAGATACCAAGGCGCTTTTTCCTGATAAGCTTACCGGCATCACCTATAAAACCTTGGAGACTTGCGATGTCGAGATCCCCCGTCCCTTCTGCCTCGTGGTCTTCGGGGCGACTGGAGATCTCGCCCGGAGAAAGTTATTGCCCTCGCTCTACCGGCTCGCAAAAAATGGCCTCCTTCCCGCTAATTTTTTTGTCATCGGAGTTGCCAGAAGCGACATGGAAAGGGCCGCTTTTCGCGGTACCGTGCGTGACGCCGTGCAGGGCGCGCTTGCCGGCGATTTCGATTTCCGGTCCTGGACCGAGTTTTCGCACAGGCTTTATTACGTGAAGGCCGACTACGCCCAGACCGGCTCGTACAGGCTGCTGAAGAGAAGGATCACCGACCTCGAAAAAAGGCATGGGACAACCGGAAACCGCATCTTCTATCTCGCAGTACCTCCCGATATCTATGAAACGGTGGCGTCTAACCTGGGGACCGCCGGTCTTTCGCGCGAGGAGAAGGGGTATGCGCACATCGTGATCGAAAAACCGATCGGCCGCGACCTCGAATCCGCCGAAAGGCTGAACAGGGTCCTGAGAAAGTCCTTTGAAGAGGGCCAGATTTACCGGATGGACCATTATCTCGCAAAGGAGACGGTCCAGAATATCCTGATGTTCAGGTTTGCGAATTCGATCTTCGAACCCCTCTGGAACAGGCGATATATCGACCACGTGCAGATAACGGTTTCGGAGACGCTCGGGGTCGAACACAGGGCAGGATATTACGACAGGGCAGGGGTGATCAGGGACATGTTCCAGAACCATCTCTTCCAGCTTCTTGCCCTTACCGCCATGGAGCCTCCGGTCGCCTTCGAGGCGGAACATGTCCGCGACGAAAAGGTGAAGGTCTTTCGTTCGGTAAGACCGTTTCCGACCGAAGAGGTGGGTGAGGTGGTCGTGCTGGGTCAGTACGGCAAGGGCGCCATCGGAGGACAGGAAGTCGTTGGCTACAGAGAAGAAGACGGCATTCCGGAAGATTCGGTCACCGCCACCTATGCCGCGTTCAAGGTGTTTATCGACAACTGGAGGTGGAACGGTGTGCCTTTTTACCTCCGTTCGGGGAAGAGACTTGCCTCACGGAAGGCCGAGATATCGGTACATTTCAGGCCTGTTCCCCATCTGATGTTCGCCGGTACCCTCGAAGGCAGGATAGAGCCGAATACCCTGATCATGAGGGTCCAGCCCGATGAAGGGACCAGTCTGATCTTCCAGGCCAAGACCCAGGGAACGAGGGTTTGTCTCGGCACCGAGACGATGGACTTCTTCTACAAGAAGATATCGGTCCTGGGCGACTATGAGAGGATATTGCTCGACTGCATGCAGGGAGACCAGATGCTTTTTGTGAGAGAGGACGGGGTCGAACAGACGTGGGCGCTGCTCTCACCGTTGCTTGAACGTCTGGGATCGGCCGCGAAGTTCAACACGTTCCCGAATTATGCCGCGGGTCTGTCAGGTCCGCCGGAAGCCGACCTGCTGATACAGAAAGACGGGCGGGCATGGAGAGCGCTCTGAGAAAGGTCGGAATGAAGGACAAAAGGGAGAATACGTTACGGTCTTGAGGCTGACACCGGATGATGCGGTTGTTATCAGGGCGGCGGCGTTCTGGGGAGGGTTCCTTTTCTTCCTCCTCCTCGAGTATTTTGCTTCGTACCGCGCTGATACAGTACCTAAAAAGAAACGGCTCGCGACAAATTTGACGCTTGCAGTCCTGAACGGCATCGTCCTCAATCTCCTTTTCCGGTCCGTGGCGGTCAATACCCTTTTGTCCGTTTATGAAAGGCATGCCGGACTCCTCAATAAGGCGACCATCCCGTATTGGGCGGGGCTTCTTATTACCGTCGTCTTCATGGACCTCGTCATGTATGTCTGGCATCTGCTGAATCACGAGGTGCCCCTTCTCTGGAGGTTCCACAGGGTCCACCACAGCGACATCAATATGGACGTATCGACCGCATCGCGCTTTCATATCGGCGAACTCGCTATTTCTAATGTCATAAAGGTCGCCGCTGCCTACTTTATAGGCGCGGATATCTGGGGGTTTGTACTCTTCGAATGCATCCTGGTCTTCGCGGCCCAATTTCAGCACAGCAGCGTGAAGGTTCCCGGATGGTTCGAACGTGTGCATTGGCTTTTTTTCGTGCCGCCCTCGATGCACCGTATCCATCATTCGGTCGTGATCAGGGAGCGCAATACCAATTACGGCACTATCTTTTCGGTCTGGGACCGGATACTGGGGACCCTGCTCCGTGACGTGGAACAGGAAGGAATCGTCATTGGACTCGGGCCTTATCGCGCGCCTGGCAAGCTGACGATCGGCAATCTCTTCGCAATGCCTTTTACAAGGCTTGTCCGATGATATCGGTCATTATCCCGGTCCTCAACGAGCGTCAAAGCATCCGGAGATGCATCGGGGATGTCTTGTCGGATGCGGCCGGCTCCGAGATTATCGTCTGTGACGGCGGAAGTACCGATGGCAGCCCGGATATCGTGGAGGAATTCAGAGACAGGGGCGTTATCCTGGTGCGGACGCGGAAGGGAAGGGGAGCACAGATGAACGCGGGCGCAAGCGCGGCAAGCCGTGACATCCTTCTTTTTCTTCATGCGGACACGAGTCTCGAAAGAGGCTGGCACGATGCCGTGATACAGGCCCTTGACGACCCGGCAGTTGCGGGCGGGGCCTTTTCTTTGCGCATCGACAATCCGGAGAAGCAATACAGACTGATCGAGTCATGGGTGAAGTGCAGGTGCCGCCTTTTTATGCTTCCCTACGGGGACCAGGCAATATTTCTGAAAAGGAACGTCTTTGAGAGAATTGGGCGGTACAAGGACATTCCCCTTATGGAGGATGTCGACATCGCGAAGAGGATGAAAGGTGCGGGAAGGATCGTGATGCTCTGCAAAAGAGCTGTT